>JASFTU010000243.1:0-4758 GCA_050050635.1 Candidatus Brocadiaceae bacterium | reverse complement strand
TGCGGCGTCCACAGGCTGGATGTGACGCTCGCTCCGGGCCAGGAGAAGCTGCTGCACTTCGTGCTGGGCGCCGCCCGGGATAGGGACCATGCCCGCCAGATGATGGACGCCTGGCTGGGGGCCGACGAGAAGATGCTCACCGCACTGGAGGATCTGAAGGGTTACGCGGTCGATCTTCTCAGCAGATACCAATGCAGCGTTCCCCACCCGCACACGCAGGTGGCGGTCAACACCTGGAACGCTTACCAGTGCTGGATCAACTTCCAGTTCTCCCGCTCGATCTCCGGCTACGCAGTGGGCCTGAGACGGAGCATGGGCACGCGCGATTCACTGCAGGACCTGCTCGGCTACATGCACATGGCGCCGGAGGCCACCCGGCAGAGGATCCTCGAGCTGATGGAGGCCGTCCAGCTTTCCGACGGGAGTTGCCGGCACCAGTACTCCGCGCTGGAGAAGAAGGGGTCGGAGGCCACCGGTTACTCCGACGATCACCTGTGGGCGGTGCTCGCGGTCTCCGCCTACGTCAAGGAGACCGGAGACCTCTCCATATTCAATGAGGAGTTCAGCTACAGCGACGAGCGGGAGCTGTCCGAGGACCTCTACGGCCATCTCCTCCGGGCGGTGCAATACAGCTTCGAAGACCGCGGCGCGCACGGCCTGCCGCGCCTGCGGGCCGCTGACTGGAACGATACCATCGGCGACGGCCCGGACGACGAGGTCTCCGAATCTGTGCTGGTCGCCATGATGCTGGTCAAGATGGCCCGCGAGATGATGGAGCTGACCAAGCTGTCCGACCGCGTCGACCTGACGGTGCAGTACGAGGGCGGAGGGATGCCCGTCCTCACCTACTTCGAAACGGTGATCGACACCGTCACTGAGGCCATCAACCGAGAGGCATGGGTGGAGAAGGGTCCCTGGTACGCGCGGGGCACGGACCGAGAGGGGCGCTGGTTCGGGGTCCCGGAGCGTGAGGAGGGGAAGATATTCCTGGAGCCGCAGCCATGGTCGGTGCTCTCCGGGGTGGCAACCCGTGACCGTGCCGTCCGCGCGATGGACAGCGTGCGGGAGAAGCTGTTCACCCCGAACGGCATCCAGATCCTCACCCCCGCGTGCTCGGTGGCGCCGAGCGGCAACTTCCACGTCTTCCCCAAGGGCGCCAAGGAGAACGGCGGGATCTTCTGCCATCCGAATCCGTGGGCCGTCTGTGCGGAGACGATGCTCGGCCGGGGAGACCGCGCGTTCGAATACTACCGCGCCATTCTCCCTCCCGCGGCCAGCGAGAGGGATCCGGCCCACTACACCGCCGAGCCCTACGTCTATGGACAGATCCGTTACGGCCGGGAGCACCGCGAGTACGGGAAGGCGGCCGGCACGTGGCTGACGGGCACCGCCGCCTGGAACTACGTGGCGATCACCCAGTATATCCTCGGTGTGCGGGCGGACTGGGATGGGTTGATCGTGGATCCCTGCATCCCCGCCGACTGGCACGGTTTCTCCGTGAGGCGCGTGTTTCGAGGCGCCACCTACCGCATCCAGGTGAAGAATCCGGATGGGATCTGCAAGGGTGTCAGGTCCGTGACTCTGGACGGCGAGAAGGTGAGCGGCAACGTCCTGCCCGTTCTGGAGGACGGGCGGACGCACGAGGTGGAGGTGACTATGGGCTGACGATGGCCGACCGGCGCGTCATCATTCACGTGGACATGGACGCCTTCTTCGCGGCCGTGGAGCAGCGCGACGACCCTGAGCTGCAGGGCAAGCCCGTCGTCGTCGGGGCCGACCCCGAAGAAGGGAAGGGGAGAGGCGTGGTCTCGACGTGCTCCTACGAGGCCCGTCAGTACGGCGTCCACAGTGCCCAACCGATCAGCGAAGCCTATCGGCGCTGCCCCCACGCGGTGTTCCTCCCCGTGGACGGCGCGAAGTACGGGCGCGAGTCCCGGCGTATCCGGCGGATCCTCGAGGAGTTCACGCCCCAGATGCAGCCCGTCAGCATCGACGAAGCCTTCCTGGACGTCACCGGCTCGCTGCGCATCTTCGGCGGGAAGCGCGCTCTGGCCGCGTGCCTCCAGGAGCGGATCGAGGAGGAGACGGGCCTGACGGCCTCCCTCGGCGTTGCTCCCAACAAACTCGTGGCGAAGATTGCCTCGGACCTGGAGAAGCCGCGCGGGCTGACCATCGTGGAGCCGGAGGAGGTGGCGGAGTTCCTCCGCCCCCTCGAAGTGGAGCGCCTGCCGGGGGTGGGGCCGAAGATGCGGACGGCACTCGGGCGGATGGGCATCCGAACGATCGGTGAGCTGGCGGACGTGCCCTCCGAGGAACTCGAAGAGCACTTCGGCGAGTGGGGCCGAGACCTCTGGCGGAAGGCACGGGGGCACGATGACAGCCCCGTCAGCGACGAGGGCGAAGCCAAGTCCATCGGGCACGAACACACGTTCGCGCGGGACACCAGCAACCAGCGGAAGGTCCGGCGCACCCTGATACGCCTGTGCGAGAAAACGGCGCGACGACTCCGCAAGGCCGGCAGGCGCGGCCATACGGTGATGACAAAGGTGCGGTTCGAGGACTTCACCACGGTCACCCGGCAGACCACCGTCGCGCGCCCGGTTGTGGAGGCCACGGAGCTCTTCGAGCTGGCACTTGCGAATCTGGCGGCCGCCGGGGCGGCGGATCGCAGGATGAGGCTCGTCGGCGTGACGGTTTCCAACTTCGCTGAGGGCCGGACCGGGGAGGAAGCGGTCCGGCAGACGGACCTCTTCGGCGGAGTGGAGGCGCCGGAGGACGTCCGCGAGCGGCTGGCCAGGGCCGAGGACGCCGTGAAGGACAGGTTCGGGGAGGACGCCGTTCGCCGGGGTGCCTCGTTCGAGGAGCGGTCCGGCAAAGCAGACGAAGAGTGAGCCGGCGAGCTGCCGGCTGATCGGCGCCGGTAGCACGGCGGCCGTTGCGGTTGCACAGACCGCGTTGCACGAAGGAGAAAAAGCATGGGTCGGATCAACCAGTCGTACTGCATGCCGTGCTTCCTGAAGGAGGGTATCGAGCTCGAGGAACTGATCCGCGGGTCGAAGGAAATCGGCTACGCCGCGTTCGAGATATGGCATCGCGGGCAGGCGCCGTTCGGGGAAATGGTGGAGCTGGCCCGTAAGTACGACATGCGGATTGCTTCCATGTCGGGCCAGCGATCGCTCACCGACGGTCTGAATGACCCCGACAACCATGGGCGCATCGCGGACGAGGTGCACGAGTCCATCAAGATCGCCGCGCAGCACGACATCCCGGGGCTGATCGTCTTCAGTGGGAACCGGGACGGGCGGGACGACGAGGAGTCCATCGAGGTGTGCGCCGCGGGGCTGAGGCGCGTGGTGGAGGCCGCCGAGAAAGCCGGCGTCAACCTGAACATGGAGCTGCTCAACTCGAAGGTAAACCACCCGGGCTACCAGTGCGACCACACCCACTGGGGAGTGCGCGTCTGCGAGGCGGTCGGCTCGCCCCGCGTGAAGCTCCTCTACGACATCTACCACATGGCGATCATGGAGGGTGACCTGATCCGCACCATCCGGGACAACATCGAGCACATCGGCCACTTTCACACGGCGGGCAATCCCGGCCGCGGCCCGCTGGACGAGAATCAGGAGATCTACTACCCCGCCGTGTGCCGTGCGATCGCCGACACCGGCTATGTTCTCTACGTGGGGCATGAGTTCGGCGTCCAGGGCGACCCTCTGGAGGCACTGGCGGACGCCTACGAGACGTGCGACGTGTAGCACCGTCCGAACGTCGTCGCCGCACGGCGGGCGTGCTGCGAGCTCTTATGTGGCGACCGGCCTCGGGACGGCAAAGCAATCACCGATTTAGCTCAGGAGGGTTCGAGATGCTGTGGCGCGGCGTGGTGCTCTCAGCAGGTCTGGCACTCGTGTTGCTCACCGCGGGATGTGGCAGTTGCGCCGCCGGTTGGGCGGGTACACCGTACAACCCGGCGGCGGTGGAGCGGATCACGATGGGCGAGACGACCCGGGCCGAAGTGCTCGACCTGCTGGGGGAGGAGTACATACAGGAGCGGCACCCCGACATCATCCGCTACGAGCAGGTTAAGGCCGAGGCCCGCATGTGGCCGTGGCTGGCGCGTTGCGAGACGAGCAAGCGGGGCATCCGGATCCAGTTCGAGGACGGCGTGGTCGCCGGATACCAGGTCATAGGCTCTCAGTAGCCTCTGGCGGCCGCTTTCCCGGCCGGCAACGGTCGGCTCGTGGCGGAGGCATCATCCGAACAGGACGAGCAGGGCCAGGCCGGTGACGATGGCGGCCGTCGCGGGCAGTCGCACGGCTGCTCCCGCCTCACGGTGGATGATGAAGGCCGCCACCACCCCGATGACGATGCTGAACTGCCGGAGCGCAAGGAGGTATCCCGCCTGCGGCCAGAGCTGGAATGCCCACAGGACGAGCGTGTAACTCATCAGGCCCAGGACCGCTCCGGCGGCGGGCAGCGCCCATCCGACACGCTCACCATCCCTGCTCTCGGTGCCGCTCAGCCCGTCGAGGGCCAGGTAGGTGGCCGAGGCGCACATGTGCCATATCCCGCAGTAGAGGGCGGCGCTGCCGGGGCCCTGCCGGACGATCTCCTGCGCCAGCTTGTCCAGCATGGTGAAGCCCACGATGGCGGCCGCGGTAAGCAGAATCCACGCCACCTCCCGCAGGTGATAGCGCCTGAGGTCGAAGCCACGCAGGGACTCCTGGGGCGCCAGCACGCATCCGGCCACAACGACCACCA
>JASFTU010000242.1:0-4758 GCA_050050635.1 Candidatus Brocadiaceae bacterium | reverse complement strand
GTCACCGGCCTGACCCTGATAGGGCAGCGCGACAGGGCCGTCTACGCCCGGACGCGCGGCGCACTGGTCGGCGTGGGGTGGCACATCGAGACCGACTCCACCGGACCGGTCATCCGGCTGTTCCGTCACTGGCAGGGCGAGCCGTTCGACAGCTCGCTGGCCCTGGTGGACAGCCAGATCGTGTACCGGGAGGGCTCGTCCGGCAACACCGTCATCGAGATGGGCGGCCGGCACCCGCGCAGCTTCTTCTTCGACAACGTCTATCTGAAGAACGCCGCGAAGGTGCACACCGTGAACCTGCCAGAGGCGCCGAACGGCTGGGTGCGGGCAGAGCGGCTGGCCGTACACGCACAGCCCGAGCCGGTGGACGTGCTGGGTGAGACAAGGGAGGTAGCCGAGCCGGTCTTCGTGGACGGCAGGAGAGTGGGCGACGGCCTCTTCCAGGCGGAGCCCGGTGAGGAGCCGCCCGCCGACCTTCAGAGCCGTCACTGCTGGCCAGACCACTTTCCGACCTTCGAGATGCCCGGCGCCGCGAACGTGAAGCGGTATGGGGCCGTCGGCGACGGCAAGACCGACGACACGGCCGCCATCCAGCGCGCCATCGACGCCAGTGAGATCGTGTTCCTGCCCAAGGGACACTACGTGATCTCCGACACGCTCCATCTGCGGCCGGACACGAAGCTGATCGGCGTGCACCACAGCTTCACCCAGATCCGCGCGCGTTCGAGCAGGGAACGTCGCTTCGGCGGCAACACGCGGCCCGATGAAGTCGGTGTGCCGATGATCCGCACGGCGGACGATCCCGACGCGGAGACGTATCTCGGTTTCCTCGCCGTGCGCATGACCTTTCCTCTCGCCCAACACGACCCCTCCACCATCGGCCACTACGCGCTGGAGTGGCGTTGCGGCTGTCGCTCAATGACACGGGCGATCGACATCACGCCGCACCGTTCGGCCGGCTACTATCCGGCATGGGTCGCCAGGGACCACTACGGGCTGGACCTCAGGCCCGACCCGAACTATCCGGAGGACAGCATGCCGGCCGGCAAGCCGGTCTTCTGCACGAAGTGGCCTCTGGTGCACGTTGCGGGCAACGGTGGAGGGCGGTGGTTCAACAACTGGCTGCACGGGGGGCACATGTTCCGCGAAGACTGCCGTATCTTCCTGGTCGAGGGCACGCGCCAACCGCTGAGCTTCTACCACCTGCACATGCAGCAGCAGGCCAGCGCCTACCACGCGGAGTTCCACAACGCGCACAACGTCAGCATCTACGGGGTGAAGTGTGAGCTGAAGGGCGGGGTGGCGAAGTTCGTCGACTGCGACAACGTCCGGATGATCGGCCACGGCGGGCTGGGCACCCCGGACGCCGGGCACGGCTACACGCACCTTTACCTGTTCCGCAACACGCCCAACTTCCTGATCGCCTGCATCGGGGACGACGTGAATCTGGGAAAGAGCCGCTGGATCGGCGGCGATTACTACCGCTGGGTCAACGCCACCCTCGGCACATTCCAC
This sequence comes from Candidatus Brocadiaceae bacterium, assembly GCA_050050635.1. Classification (GTDB taxonomy): domain Bacteria; phylum Planctomycetota; class Brocadiia; order SM23-32; family SM23-32; genus JASFTU01. The sequence continues at coordinate 3,243 of JASFTU010000242.1, read as the reverse complement.
CCGTTCACCGAAGTAACGCCCGACGGTGAGAGCGTGGAGATGGACCCGTTCCTGCGGCCGATCCTCTACCTGCGGGGAAATCCCGGGCACGTCCCTTGTTCGGCCGACTGAACCGCGGGCGGAGGATTACCCGACCGCTCCCATCAGTTCTTCCAGCTTCTCGCGGTAGAAGGGGCTGGAGACGTGGCCCTCCAGTAGCGGGTCGTCCGTCTCCCTCATCCACTCCGCCAGCCGTTCCCGTAGCGCGGCCTTCACTTCCGCGTACGCGGGGTCGTCCGCCACGTTGTTCTCCTCGAGCGGGTCCTCATCGAGGTCGTAGAGCTCCTCGACGGTCCGCCGTCTGGCCGTCTCGGGAGTCTTGAACCAGTGCACCCGCGGGATGGTGGCGGCACGTAGATCCTGAAAGATGCACACCTCGAAGTAGCGAATGTACTTGTACCGCTCCGTCCGGAGGGCGCGGGTCGGATCGTAGGTGTCGTGGTAGGTTTTCTCCGCGAAGACGACCTGGTTGGGCCGATAGTCCCCGCCCCGGAGCAGGGGGAGGAAACTGCGTCCCTCGACGTTGTCCGGCACTTCCAGTCCACAGGCCTCCAGTAGCGTCGGCAGCACGTCCACGTTGCTGATCATCTCGCAGAGGCGACGTCCGGCCCCCCAGCCGCCGGCGGGGTAGCGCATGATGAGCAGAACCTCTATGCCGGGGTCGTAGAACGTTCCCTTCGCCCGGGGGATGTCGACGCCGTGGTCGGTGGTGGAAACGAAGATCGTGTCCTCGACGAGGCCATGCTTCTCCAGCGATTCGAGCATGTTGCCCAAAGCCGTGTCATAGCGGCGAACCGCTCCCTGGAACTGGGCCATCTCCTCGCGGATCTCGGGCAGGTCGCGCAGGTAGGGCGGCATCCAGACGCCCTTGCTCGAGTCGGGGGCCGTCCCGTTGCGATCCCACTTCCGGTGCGTCTCGGCCGTGCCGATCTGCATGTAGAAGGGACGGGACGGATCGCGCGCGCCCAGCCAGCGCTCCATGTGGTCCCCGTGCTCCAGGGCGTCTCCGCCGTTGTTGGCACCTCGCCCGCTCCCGCTGACGGCTTCGTCGAAGCCGATGCTGCGGAAGTCATTCGATTCGTGGATGTTCCCGCAGAGCACGGTCGCGTAATCGGCTTCCTTGAAGAGGTGGGCGGCGTGCTTCTCGTCGGGGTTGAGGTTCAGGTCCCACCCGCCAACGGCATTGCTTCCCACCAGGCCCATCACGCCGTTCTGGTGGTTGTACCGGCCGGTGAAACAGGTGGCGCGGCTGGGGCTGCAAAGCGGCGAGGTGCAGAAGCTGTTCTCGAAGAGCACGCCCTCTGAGGCAAGGCGCTCGCAGTTGGGTGTCCGGACCGTGTCGATACCGTACGGCGAGATGTGCTGACCGGTATCGTGCGTCATGAGGACAACGACGTTGGGCTGACGGGGCATCGGCAGGGCTCTCCGTCCGAGGCAGTGTGGTATCCGATGATCGCGGAATCGCGCAGTGTAGCGCTTACCGTGAGGAGGCGCCACGTCGGGGATAGATCAGGGCAGGACATCCGGTGGCGGGGCCCGGCGGCTCACACGCAGCGGCACACGTGCGCACCCACTACTCCAGAAGCTGCCGGAGTTGCTCCGCCCGGGTGGCGAACCGGGACAGCTCCTCTTTGAGGGCCTGCGCGAGTCGGCTCGCCATGTGCCGGAAGCCCTGTTCGGGGTCCCCGTGCAGCTCTTCGAAGATGTCCGCGTTGGCCCGTTCGCATTGCTCGATCCACTCCGGGTTGATGGCCGAAGCCCCGTGCAGAGCGCCCACCACGCTGCCGCAGCAACTGGCGATCGTGTCACAGTCGCGGCCGAAACTGGCCCCCTCGATCATGGACTGCTCCGGATCGCCGGCGCACAGGCGCAGGATCGCGACTGCAACGGACAGGAACTCGATGCTGTTGCCGCAGAAGTGCCGGTCCGGACTCCAGTCCCTTTGGGGCCATGACCAGTCCAGCAGGGGAGAGGCATGGAACCGTTCGGCGAATTCGTCCACGTCCTCCGCCTCAGCGGCCATCTGCAGCGCGAGCTCGAGCGCACGCCGGGTCAGGTAGTCGCTGTGCCCCAGCATGGTCCCGATGACCGTCTCGATGGTCGCATCCGGGAGGAACGCAGCGGCCACACCGGCGGCGAAGGTGGCGGCGAAGTCGCGGTTGTTGCCGTCCTGATCCACGCTGGCCACGCAGAAGGCGTCCTGGTAGGCCTGGGCGGGGTCCCCGGCGTTCACGATGCCGATCGGCGCTATGCACATCGACGCGCAGCCGGCCGGGATGTTGCCCCGACCCGTCTCCCACCACGGGTTCATGCCCTGCCGGATCTTGGCCAGGACCAGACGCTCGTTGGTCCACAGCCGGTCCGGGTTCATCCGCTGGTCCAGGACGCGCGCGAAGTCGTCCGGCGTTATCCGTCCGCCCTTCTCCACGATGGCCACACAGAGGAGGTGGCGCAGATAGGAGTCGTCGGTGACGTGCCCCGCTCCCGAAGCGTAGCCCGCATCGAAGTCCAAAAAGCGGTCCACCTTGCCGTAGCGCTCGCGGATGTCAGCCCAGTGCCATCCCTCCACCGGAGCACCCAGCGCGTCGCCGATCGCCCCTCCGATCAGACAGCCATACACCGCGTCGAACAGGTCTTCCGGCATCTTCTGCTCCTCGCATTCATCCATCCCCGGGACGTCGGGAGCGTAGCAGGTTCCGGGACTGCCGGCAAGCTGCTCGTGCGCATCGACTCGGCACCGGCGGGGCGTTACAATGCCGGCGGCTCGGAAGGGACCTGACGATGGACAGCCTGAGCTACAGGGACGCCGGGGTGGACTACCGCATGCTCGACCCCTTCAAGGTCGCCTGCCAACATGCGGCGGAGGGCACCATGGATGCCCTCGGAGAGCACGGATTCCGGAAGGTGCCCGGCGCACGCGGCGAGAGTGCCTTCCTCATCGAGACGCCGAACGCGTACCTCGCGCACGTGGAAGAGGCCCTCGGCACGAAGAACCTCGTTGCCGACGCACTCTACCGGCTCACGGGGGAAAGCCATTACCGTGACGTCGCCGTGGACAACGTCTCCACCATCGTCAACGACCTCTGCACGTGCGGCGCCCGCCCCGTCTCGCTGTGCATGTACCTGGCGGTCGGTGACGCGTCCTACCTTGCGGACGGAACACGCGCGGGCGGTCTGGCGGCGGGCTTCGCCGAGGGCTGCAGA
>JASFTU010000241.1:0-4771 GCA_050050635.1 Candidatus Brocadiaceae bacterium | reverse complement strand
ACGTGTCTCCGGGGAGCGTTCCCTACTGCCATCGCCCACGCAACGTGCGCAGCGAAGCGGTTCACGTCAGCCAGGTGGGGTTCCGGCCCGGCGACCCCTCCAAGGTCGCCTTCCTCTCGCTATGGACGGGAACGGGCGGCGGATACACCGCCTACCGCGAAGGGATGGCCTTCTGCGTCGTTGACGCAGTGAGCGGGGAGGTCGTTCACACGGGCGAGGCCTGCTTGTCGAAGCCCGCCACGGAGAGTTCCCCCGGTCTCCAGGCGAAGGGCAGGAACTTCAACGGGACTGACGTCTACGAGCTGGGCTTCTCCGGGCTCTCCAGCCCCGGCGTTTACCGTGTCTGCGTCGAGGGCGTCGGGTGCAGCCATCCCTTCCCCGTCGCAGAGGACGTCTGGGAGAAGGCCTTCAAGACGGCCGTCCGTGGCTACTACCATCAGCGTAGCGGCATCGCACTCGAGCAGCCCTACACGGACTGGACCCGGCCCCGGGGTTTTCATCCGGAGGACGGCAAGGTCGTGTACGAGACCACTTTCCGCCGCAACGAGTCCAGGGGGCAGGGCGACACCTTCAAACAGCTCGTGGCGCACCGGACCGAGGAGACGCTCGACGACGCCTGGGGTGGTTACTTCGACGCCGGAGACTGGGACCGGCACATTGGTCACCTGAAGGCGACCCGCAAGAAGCTGGAACTGCTGGAGCTGTTCCCGGACTACTTCAGCCAGCTCGACCTGAACATCCCGGAGTCGGACAACGACCTGGCGGACCTCCTGGACGAGGCGCTGTGGAACCTCGACTGCTATCGCCGGATGCAGACGCCCGAGGGCGGCATACGCGGAGGCATCGAGTCCGAGGCGCACCCGGCGCCTCACGAGACGAGTTGGACCGACACGCTCCTTCTGATGGCGTTCGCGCCGGACTACGAGTCGAGCTGGGTCTATGCCGGCGTGGCGGCCAGAACGGCACACTGGCTGGAGACCCACGGGATGCCGGAGCGGGCACGCCCCTACCGGGACAGCGCCCTCAGGGCCATGTCCTGGGCCGAAGGGGAGTTCGCGCGGAGGCGGCCCGACGGACAGGCCGGCTGGCAGGAGAAGGACGTCCGCAACCTTGCGGCCCTGGAGCTCTACCGTCTCACCGGTGACACGCGATGGCATGAGCTGTTCCGGAAGACGTGCGACTTCGCCGACGAACCGGTCCTGTTCCGATGGGGCCACCACGTCCAGCGCGACGCCGCCTTCATCTACGCACGGCTGGATGACGAGAAGGCCGACCCCCGGATCAAACGCAACGCCGTTCGGGGCATCATTGACGATGCCGAGGAGGAGCTGGAGTTCGGACGGCAGACCGCATTCCACTGGGTGGTCAACAACGCCGGGCAACCAATCGGAATGGGGGCGCTTTCCGCGCCGCAGTCGGTGCGGCTTCTCCGGGGCCACGCGCTGACGGGTGACGACCGGTACCTGGAAGCGGCACTCCTGGCGTGCCAGTTCGGAGCGGGTGCGAACCCCATGAACATGGCCCTGGTCACAGGCATTGGCACCAGAGCAGTCGAGAATCTTCTCGTCGTCGACGCCGGCCGGATGGGACGCAAAGCGCCGCCGGGCCTGACGCCCTACGGGCCGATGGACCTGACCTTCTTCAAAGCTCCGGACTGGGTCACGCGCTGGAAACTCATCCCCTACGTCAACGTCACCCCGCCCATTGACGAGTGGCCCGTCACGGAGGCCTATTGGGACATCTTCTCCTGGCCGATGATGTGCGAGTACACCGTGCACCAGGGCATGCCGCAGACCATGTACGTGTGGGGCTACCTGGCCGCCTGTCGCTGAACGGCACCAACCTGCATCAGGATGCGAACTCCACGCCCAGCTTGATGTTCGTCCCGGGCGATTCGGCGATCTGCCCGTAGGCGTCGGCTGATTCGCGGAACGGCACCACCGGCGTGATGATGTGTTCGCCGCGCAGCTCGCCAGCGCAGATCATGCGCCAGCACGTGGCGTAGATCCGCCCCTCATCCCAGCGTGGATGATCCCGGTTCGGTTCCGAGCATGCCCGGGAGAAGATGACGTTGGGGATGTTCAGGTGCGCCTCGGCCCCCAGGTCCAGCCCGGCGGGGTAGGGCGACGGGAAGGCACCGGCCACGACGTTCCCCCCGAAGGCGACGGCGCGCAGGGCATCCTGCAGCGCCTGGACGTTGCCGCTGTACTCGATGACCACGTCGGCGCCGCGCTTCTCCGTGGCCAGCTTGATCTCCTTCCCGGCATCGCACGCGGCGGGGTCCAGCGCCAGGTGCGCGCCGCACGCCTCGGCCGCCTGGCGCCGGTTTTCGAGCGGTTCGACGGCGATGACCGGGTGGGCACCGCAGGTCCGGGCCATCTGGACGACCATCAGCCCGATGGCACCCATGCCGAAGACGGCCACCGCGTCGCCCACGCGCACGTTCCCGTCGCGCAGAGCGGCCATGGCGAAGTCGGCCGGGTCGAGGCAGACCGCCGCCTTCCAGGACAGCCCTTCCGGCATCACGCGACAGGCGGAGGCAGCCACCGTCTGCATCTCCCGGAAGGGGCCATAGGCGAGCACACGCTCACCGACCGCCGGATCGCTGACCCCGGAGCCGACCTCGGTCACCCGGCCCACGAACATGTTGCCCACGGCGAAGGACCACCAGCCGCTCTCAGAAGCCTCGGCCTTCTCGTGCAGTGCCAGCTTCCGGTTCCATGGTCCACGGGCGGCGGCGTATCCCTTCAGCATCGCCATCTCGGTGCCGTGCTTCGCGGCAGCGAACTCCGTCTCCACGCGTACCTCGTCGGCTCCCAATTCCGGCAACTCATAGTCGGAGAACTCCACCTTGCCCGGCTCGACAGCCCTGAGTTCGGTCGGCATAACTCGCCCTTTCTACACGTGCGTTGAGGACATCGAATGGCCTTTTAGCACCGAACGCGACGTCCCGCAAGCCCCCGGGCCGTTCGCGCTTGCTCTTTACCGATCACATCACCCCGGACAGCCCGGGCTCCATCCCGGCCGGCCCGCCCCGTGAGGATGCGCACACTTGCTTCCCGACCCGTGCCCGTTTACCTTCCAGTGAGGATGCATCAGAAGCACCGAAACGCGACCGCAAGGGAGTGAAGAACCCATGTTCGCACCAGGAACCGACAGGAAGCCGTTCGTTGCTGTCCTTGTGGCCGTCGGGCTGCTGTCGATGGCCTCCGTCGGTGCCGCACCCACCGGCTACTACGACGACTTCTCCGGCGAGATGAGAGGCTGGGCCGAGAGCAACGCCTACAGCCTGACCCAGGCGGACGGCGTCCTCAGGATGTCGGTCGCGAAGCAGACGAAGTGGGAGGGCCAGTACCTGCACCTGGGGCAGAAGCACGACTTCTCGGAGAAGCCGTACGTGAACCTGCGGGTGAGGAGCGACACACCGTGCATACTCCACGTCTACATGCACGACGGAGAGAACAACAACCTCACGGAGCGCAAGGTGCGCGTCGCCCGAGACTCCGTTGATCTGTTCTTCGACCTCGGCGGCAGTGAGAAGCTGGACCTGACCGGGATCCAGGGGCTGATCTTCGCGGTCAACGGAGCGGCCAATTCCTGGGAGGGCACACTGACGTTGGACGAGCTGCGCGTCGGCGACCGGGCTCGAAAGATGGCCAGCATCGAGGGCATCGGCGATCAGATGGTCTACCGGGACTCGAGGCGGCACAGCGTGCTGCTGACCGGCCTGGAGAACGCCTCCGGCGTGGAGGTCTCGGGTGCCGGCAGTCTCATCCGCGACGCCCGCGTCTCGCCCATACAGGACGGCAAGGCTACGCTATCGTTTGCAGTTGCTCCGGGCGCCGTGGGTGAAGCGAGGGTTACCGTGACGGCTCTCGGGGAACCCGGCTACGCGGACAACGCCACCTCGTTCCCGCTGACGGTCGAGGACAACCGGCCGCCGGAGCTGGCCCCGCCGGACGACCAGGTCGTGCTGGTCGGTAGACCCCACGAGGTCCGGCTCCACGGGATCCACGACGGCAACGTGGCGGCCGAGCAGGGCATCTTGTTCTCGGTCGGCAGCTCCAACACCGCGGTCGTGGCCGATGAGGATGCCACCGTCCGGCACCGCCCGGGCAGTCCACACGCTTCCCTTAGATTCACAGCCGGGCAGGCGGGGACGACCGGGCTCACACTCATCCTGGACGATCGCGCCGGAGGCGAAAGCACGACCACGGCGAGCTTCGACGTGCGCGCGGTGCTGGAGTGGAACAATCCACCCGCGGTTGATCCGGTCGCAGACCTCACGGTCTTCACCGACGAAGGCGAGCAAGAGGTGCTCCTCCACGGCATCACCGACGGAGACGACGGCGCTCAACCCATTACGCTGAGTGCCACCAGTTCCGACGAGGCCGTCGTGCCCAATCCCGTTCAGGTGGACTATGACGGCGGAGACACGGCGGTGCTCCGCTTCACGCCGGCCCGCGACAACACGGGCACGGCCACGATCGGCGTCACCATTCGGGACGCGGGAGGCAACCCGCGGAACAACGGAGATCGCGAGACGGAGGTCTCTTTCCAGGTCACGACGCGCGTGCGTCCCGTTACGGGCCTCAGAGAGACGTTCGGCGACTGGGCAGCGACCAAGGACAGGTGGCGCTGCGAGGAGGGCATCCAGGTCTCCCATGCCACGGTGGACGGAGAGGACGTCCTGGAAGTGCAGTGCCGCGACAAGATTACCTTCGGGGGGCTGTGGTTCAGCACGCCGGACCTGGACCTGACCGAGGACCCC
>JASFTU010000240.1:0-4773 GCA_050050635.1 Candidatus Brocadiaceae bacterium | reverse complement strand
GATCAGCTCGTAGATAGTCGGAAACAGGTCAATGTGCTCCACCAGCTCACTCCGCACTCCCGGCCCGCGCCGCGGATCGTACATCAGCAGCGGCACGTGCACCGAGGCCTCGTGCATCTGAAACTTGAGGAACAGCTCATGCTCCCACATCTGATCCCCGTGATCCGTCGTCCAGACGATGATCGTCTCGTCGCCGATCCCCAGCCGCTCCACGGCCTCCAGCACCATCCCGATGTACCCGTCCACCAGCTCCACCATCCCGTAGTACCCGGCGAGCATCTGCCGCAGCTCCACCTCCGTGAGGTGCGCCCACTCCTCGCGTTTCTTCAGGACCGTCTCGTGCGGCGGCGGCGCATCGGGCGGCGCCTGCGCCGGCAGCTCGATCTGCGACTGATCGTACCGCTCGTAGATGTCCCGCGGCGGATAGAAGGGCGGATGCGGCTCACTGAACGCACTCCAGCATAGGAACTTCTCCCCCCGCTCTACGGCCTCTTCGATCTGGCCGATGGCGTTCGCGGCCACGAAGTGCCCCGAGTACTGCTCCCGTGTACGCGGGCTCGGCCCCGCCGTCGTGCGGCGCGTGACGCTCTGCCCCTCCCACTCGTAGCGCGCCACGACCTCGCGCGGCATCGCATCGTGCCACGCCGCGTGCGTGAGCCACGGCTCGTACCCGGTGTCCGCTTCCGGGTCCGTCCAGTGCATGTGCCCCTGCTGCAAGCGCCTGTACCCGAGCGGCTGCAGCGCGTGGGCGATGGTGACCATCCCCGCGTGCGGCTTGTGGCTGTTCGTGATCACGCCCTGGGCGTGCGCATATCGTCCTGTCGCCAGGCTATGCCGCGCTGGCGCACACACGGGCGACTGGGTGAAGGCGTTGTCGAACCGCACGCTCCGGGCGGCGAGCCGGTCGAGGTTCGGCGTGCGGGCCAGCGGGTTGCCGAGGCAGCTCAACGCATCGAACCGGTGATGGTCGCACATGAGCACGAGGACGTTCATCGAATAACCTTCGGGCCGGGCTATGCGACGACGAGCCGCAATTCCCCGGCTCCGCCGCGGTTCCTCCCATGTCTCCCAATCTCATATCAAAACGGCCGCCGGTCATGGCACGAGGACGCTGTGAGACGCACCGCGGCAAGTACGTCGGCGCAGAGGCTTTTCCCTCGCGGTGTACGGGCGCATGTGAAGTCCGGGGAGAGCTCCTCCGGGATCGGCCGTGGCACCGGAACGGACAATGCCCAATGACAGAGGACACCGTCAAAGCGGGGTGGCTGGCGTGTGCGTTGCTTCTGCTCGCGGCCGTGATTGCCGTGTCCGGGTGCGGTGGCGGCGGATCGGCCGCTGGTGCATTGCCCGGGGGAGACGGCGGTGGTGGCGGCGGAAGCGCTCTGGAGCAGCAAGCCTTCGATCTCATCAACGACCAACGTGTGCTCAATGGGCTGCCGCCCCTCGTCTGGGCTGACGATGTCGCGGCAGTCGCCCGGGCGCACAGCCAGGACATGGTCGATCGGGGCTTCTTCGATCACATCAACCCCGATGGCCTGGACCCGGGCCAGCGACTTGCCGCGGCCGGCATCGCGAACCTCGGCTGGGCGGAGAACATCGCCAAGATCTTCAACACCGGCGACCCGGCCGACAGGGCCGCCACCGGCTGGATGAGCAGCGCCGGCCATCGCGCCAACATCCTGAATCCCGCATACGACGAGTCCGGCATGGGCGTCGTGCTCGGCGGCGACGGGTACTGGTACTTCACGCAGGTGTTCATCAACCGACCATAATCGCGCTGGCCCCGTGAGGCAGACCACGGTACTCGCCGGGGCCCGCTCATCAATCCCTACCGTGTTCCGAGGCGGGCACTCAGCGGCCCGCCTCCTTTTCTTTGGGCCCGGCGCCGCGTCTGTGCCTCACTGCTGCCGCGTTCCGCCGCAGCACCACAAGAGGATTTGCCTGCGCCCCCCGGGAATCACCCAGCCCGCAGCGTACCGACGTCCTACAACACCGGCCGGTGGTCGGACGAAGAAGGAGACAGAAATGCGCGCTCCCCGCATCGCTGTGTCACTCGTCCTCATCGCCTCACTCCTCGCGGCGCCCAGCGCCCTGGCCGAGCTCAAGCTCCCGGCCGTCATCAGCGACGGCATGGTCCTGCAGCGGGACATGCGAGTCCCCATCTGGGGCACGGCCGATCCGGGCCAACAGGTGACGGTCACCGTGCGCGACCAACGCATCAGCGCCACCGCTGGCCCCGACGGCCGATGGGTGCTGCAGCTCAAGCCGCTCAAGCCCGGGGGCCCGTTCTCCATGACCGTGAGCGGCGGCAACATCATCACGGTCAGTGACGTGCTGGTCGGCGACGTCTGGGTCTGTTCGGGCCAGTCCAACATGGCTTGGGCGCTGCAAAACACGACCAACGCCCAGCAGGACATCGCCGCGGCGAACCACCCGCGGATCCGTCTCTTCAAGGTGAAGAACGTCGTGGGTGACAAGCCCCTCCACGACACCGAGGCCACCTGGCAGGCGTCCACGCCCGAGACGGCCCGGGCATTCTCCGCCGTCGGCTACTTCTTCGGCCGCGACCTGCACAGGGAGCTCCACGTGCCCATCGGCCTCATCGGCACCTACTGGGGCGGCACCCCGGCGGAGGCGTGGACGAGTAGGGCCACCCTCGAAGCCAACCCGGAGCTCCACGCGCCCCTCGACCGCTGGGATGAGGTCCTCGCCAACTACCCCAAGGCGAAGGCCAACTACGACCAGCGCTTGGCCCAGTGGCAGGAGAACGCGCCGAAGCTGCGGGCCGAGGGCAAGCCCGTCCCGCGCAGGCCCAGAGCGCCGCGCGGCCCCGGTTCTCCGCATGCGCCCGGCGGCCTGTTCAACGGCATGATCTCGCCGCTGCTCCCGTACGCCATCAAGGGCGCCATCTGGTACCAGGGCGAGTCCAACGCCGGCCGGGCGTACCAGTACCGCAAGATCTTCCCGGCAATGATCCGCGACTGGCGGCGTAACTGGGGGCAGGGCGCCTTCCCGTTCATGTGGGTCCAGCTCCCCAACTTCAGGGAATACAAGGCCGAGCCCGGCGACAGCGACTGGGCCGAGCTCCGCGAGGCGCAGCTCATGACGCTGGCGCTGCCCAACACCGCCATGGCCATCATCATCGAGCTCGGCGAAGCCAGGGACATCCACCCCAAGAACAAGGCCCCCGTCGGCCGCCGCCTCGCCCTCGCCGCACTGGGCACCGTCTACGGCGAGGACATCGTCCACTCCGGCCCCATCTACAAGTCGATGACCGTCGAGGGGCGCCGCGCCCGCCTCCGCTTCCGCCACATCGGCGGCGGTCTCGTCGCCAAAGGCGGCCCGCGGCTGAGGGGCTTCACCGTGGCCGCGGCGGATCGCACCTTCTACCATGCGAGCGCGCACATCGACGGCAACACCGTCGTCGTCTCCAGCGCCGCCGTGCGCAATCCCGTCGCCGTCCGCTACGCATGGGCCGACAATCCCGTCTGCAACCTCTACAACGCCGCCGGCCTGCCCGCCGCGCCCTTCCGCACGGACGACTGGCGCGGCATCACGGCCGGGAAGCGGTGAGACAATGGCCGTCCGGACGGCTCTCGCAGCCCTCGGCGCACTGGCGGTGATAGCCCTGGCAACGTGCGCGGGACCGGAGACACGCGTGTACCCGGCAGAGACCTGGGCGACGCAGACGCCCGCCGCGGTCGGCATGGACGCTGCCAGACTCAAGGCCTTCAGCGACCTCGTCGGCGGCCGCGGCTGCGTCGTCCGGCACGGCTACATGGTGTACACGTGGGGAGATGCCGGAAAGCGCGGCGACGTCGCCTCTGCCGCCAAGCCCTGGTACAGCCACTTCCTCTTCAAGGCCGTCGAGGACGGTAAGATCCCCGCCCTCGACCACCCGGTCGGCGCCGTCGAGCCGCGCCTCAACGACATCAACGCCGCCCTCGGCCACAAAGACCGCAACATCACCTGGCGCCACCTGGCCAACCAGACATCCTGCTACGGCGTCGCCGACGACCCCGGCGACGCCTTCGACTACAACGACTGGCAGATGGCCCTCTTCTGGGACTCCCTCTTCCTGAAGGTCTACGGGGCCACGTGGGGCAACGTGGACGAGACGGTTTTGCACCCCATGCTCACCGACTTGCTGCAGTGCCAGGACGATCCCACCTTCATGGCCTTCGGCACGAAGAACCGCCCCGGCCGCGTCGCCGTCTCGCCGCGCGACTTCGCCCGCTTCGGACTGCTCTATCTGCACCGGGGCAACTGGCGCGGGAAGCAGCTCATCAGCCGCGAGCATGCCACGATGGCCGTCGCCAGCCCGCTGCCCAACTCCATCCCCCGCACCCCCGGCAACGAGGCCGAGATGATCCCCGGCCAGCGCAGCATCGGCTCCAAGAACGTCCCCGACAATCAGTGCGACCACGTCGGCAGCTACAGTTGGCTCTGGTGGACGAACGGCGTGGATCGCGACGGCAAGCGCCACTGGCCCGACGTGCCCGCCGATGCCTACGGCGCCTTCGGCCACGGCGGCCCCAGGGCCATGGTCGTCATCCCGAGCCTCGACCTCGTCATGAGCTGGAACGACGCCAAAGTCCGCAGCCGCGGCGCGGAGAACAAAGCGTTGGGGACACTCGTGCAGGCAGTCACGGACGCCGCGCGGTGAAGCTCACGCGCTCATGAGGCGCAGGGCGCAAGCGCCGCCGGCCGGCCCATCGCCCTCGCCTCCAGCAGCACCTCGATCAGCTCCAGCTCCCCCGTGGCCAGGTACGC
>JASFTU010000239.1:0-4783 GCA_050050635.1 Candidatus Brocadiaceae bacterium | reverse complement strand
CGATAGCATAGTGGGCACGCATATCCAGTAGAGCAACGAGAGCGCCTGAAAGATAGCGGTGGGGACGTCGGTTCAAGGGCGACTCCGACGGGGAGCACGCATGAAGATGGCCTTGCGGGACCTCCTCACAGGCCGCCGGGACGGGCGTTCAGGCCGCGCCGTCTTCGAGCAACACCTGTGCGATGGCGAAGTCGCGATGGTGGGAGAGGCTGACGTGGATGCGCTCGACGCCGAGCTTCCGGCTCAGCTCCAGCGCGCGCCCCGAGAAGGCGATGGTGGGTGCCCCCAGCTCGTCGTTTGAGACCTCGACCTCCAGGAACCGGACCCCCTTCTGCCAGCCGACGCCCAGCGCCTTGAGGGCGGCCTCCTTGGCGGCGAAGCGCGTGGCGAAACGCTGCTCGGGGTGAGTGCATCGGCGGCAGTATTCGGACTCCTGCTCGGTGAAGATGCGCCGCACGAAGCGTGCCCCGTAACGCTCGACCGCCCGGCGGATCCTGGGCACTTCGACGATGTCCACCCCGACGCCGAGGATCATCCCTGGCACCTCGTCATAGCCGACTCCCCCGGACCGATGCCGACCGGCCCGCCGCGGGTCCGCCCTACTCGCCCTCGTCCGCCTCTTCTTCGGCTTCCTCTTCGGCCTCTTCCTCGGCCTCCTCCCGGTGGGCCTTGAACTGCTCGAGTTGCTTGTGCCGCTTCTCGACAAGCTCCGGGGCGCCCGCCTCGAAGATGCCGATCTCGATCTCGTCGGCCAGGTGGGGGTTTTCCTCGAGGAACCGTCGTGCGTTCTCCTTGCCCTGACCCAGGCGCGTCTCCCCGTAGGAGTACCATGAGCCGGCCTTGTCGACGATGTCGTACTGGGTGCCCAGCTCGATGAGGTCGCCCTCGCGGGAGATGCCCTTGCTGAACAGGAGCTCGACCTCGGCCCGGCGGAACGGGGGGGCGACCTTGTTCTTGGCGACCTTGATGCGACAGCGATTGCCGATCGTCTCTCCGCCGTCCTTGATGCTGCCGATGCGGCGCAGCTCGATGCGGACGGTGGTATAGAACTTCAGCGCGCGGCCGCCGGGAGTGGTCTCGGGGTTGCCGAACATGACGCCGATCTTCATCCGCACCTGGTTGATGAAGGCGACGGTGGTACGGGTCTTGGAAACGATGGAGGCGAGTTTCCTGAGCGCGCGCGACATGAGGCGGGCCTGCAGGCCGACCTGCTGGTCGCCCATCTCGCCCTCGATCTCGGCGCGGGGGGTGAGGGCGGCCACGGAGTCGATGACGATGATGTCCACGGCGCTGCTGCGGACCAGCGCCTCGACGATGTCCAGCGCCTGCTCGCCGGAGTCGGGTTGGTTGATCAGCAGGTCCTCCATGTCCACGCCCAGCCTGCGCGCATACGGGGGGTCCAGGGCGTGCTCGGCGTCGATGAAGGCCGCCACGCCGCCGGCTTTCTGGGCGGAGGCGATCATGTGCAGGGCGAGGGTGGTCTTTCCCGACGCCTCCGGGCCGTAGACCTCGATGATTTTGCCCCGGGGCACTCCGCCCACTCCGAGGGCGAGGTCGAGGGCCGGGGAGCCGGTCGAGATGGCGGGAACGTCCACCCGTGCGGTGGTATCGCTCAGCTTCATGATCGCGCCCTTGCCGTGCTGCTTCTCAATCAGTTCGAGGGTCCGTTCGAGCGCCTTTGCGCGTTCGTCCTTACCGTTGTCGTCCTTGGCCATGTCGATGGGTCTCGCGGGGAAGGGAACCGGGGATACCGCTCACAGGATGTATTGTATTCGGTGGCCGGACGGATGCAACCGAAGTCAGTCGCTTTCGGCCACGCTTTCCTCGACCCAGTTCAGATAGTCCGGGTTTCCTTCCACGATGGGGAAGGCGACGACCTCCGGCACCTCGTAGGAGTGGAGTTCCTTGATCCGCTCGCAGAGCTTGCCCAGAAGCTCCCGCCGCGTTTTCATCAGCAGCAGCGACTCGGACTCGCGTGCCACGGCGCCCTCCCAGCGGAAGAGCGACCGGATGCGGCCGGCGATATTCACGCAGGCGATCAGCCGCTCGTCCAGAAGCTTCCGGGAGAGCGATTCCGCCTCGCCACTGCTTCCACAGGTAACCATCACCAGTACTACGTCTGCCATTTCTTCGTCTCCTTTCCCCGTTGGAGCGCGTGCTCCAGGGTCCGTCGGCTGTATCCCCCCTCGATGAATCCCCGGCGGTAGTGTTCCAGGAATGCCGCCCTGTCCTGCTCGGACAGCACCCGCTCGAGCCCGGCCAGCAGCCCGGCCAGCTCGCGGCCATAGAGGAACACGCGCACCAGGACCGGCAGCCATCCGATCCATCGTGCCCGGTCGGTGACGAGGATCCGGGCCTGCGGGCGGCCATCCTTCGGAAGGCTCAGGAACAGGGTCCGCGGGCTCAGGTTGCCGTGCAGGAAGCGGGCTCTGTGCAACCGGCGGACCGTCGCCGCAAGCTCGGCCAGGGCGGCCTGCCTCCGCGCGCCCTCGCCGAGGGGCCGTTCCCGCGACAGCCAGACGGCCAGCGGCGCAGCGCCGGGCAATTCCTCGACCATCAGAAACTGGTCCCGTCCCCCGCCCCGTCGGCTCATGTGGCAGACGGGACAGAGCAGAGGCGCATCGGCGTCCATCAGCCTGACGGCAGACCGCCAGGCGCGCCGGGCGCGCGGCCGCCAGCCGGTCAGGCGTTCCACCACGAACCGGCGTGCCGGAACACCGGTTCCTTCGCCCGGCCCTGCGAACTCCGCCGACAGGCGCATGCGTCCGACGCCGGGCAGCAGAGCCGTGCCATCGGCCGAGGCCAGTGCATCCGGGTCGCAGAGCCACGTGAAGAACTCCGGCGAGCTGTAGGCGGAGTTGATCTCTCCCCGCCACGGCCCGAGGGCGAAGCGCCAGGATGAGCCCCGGCGGATCAGACCCGGCTTCGCCGCCGGTTTCCCTTCCCCCGCCAGCGCACGTCGAGCGGCCCGGGTGACCTGTCCGCTGGTGATGCTGGTCATGCAGCGCACGTGGCTGCAGCGCCGCCGCGTGCAGGGCCGGCACGGCGCCCTGCCGGTCACCACGACGTGGCGCGAGCAGTAGGGGCCGGTCTGCGCCGAGTCCTTGGGGCCGAAGAGGGCCACGACGGGTACGCCCAGCGCGGACGCGACGTGCATCGGCCCCGTGTCGCTTCCTATGAACAGGTCGGCCCGATCGATCAGGTGGACAAGCTGCTGCAGGTTCTCGGTCGGCGGCGCCAGGATGCCCCGTCGCCTCATCAGCAGCACCACTTCCTCGGCGAGGTGACGGTCCTCCGGGCCCCAGGTGACCACCACGTCCGCACGCCTCTCCTCCACCAGGTGGTCTGCCACGCTGGCATACCGCGCGGGCATCCAGCGCTTGAAGGCGGCGAACGCGCTGGTTCCCGGATGGATGACGACCAGCGGCCCGCCTGAGAGCTTCCCCTCCAGGGCGCGATCCACGGCGGCGGCATTCTCGGGCGAGCAACGCAGCACGGGACGGACGTAGCGGGTCGGGATCCCGAGGGGCGCCAGCAGGGCCAGGTCGCGTTCGACGCGGTGGATGGCCGTCCGGGGCACGCGCACGAGGCGGTTCTGGAACAGGTGGTTCCACTCCCGGTTGACCGGCCTGTCGAAACCTACCTTTAGGGGAGCGCCCGACGCCTGAACCAACCACGCGCTCTTGAGGCTGCTCTGGAAGTCGACGCATACGTCGAACTCGCCGTCCCTGAGCCGACGCCAGAGCGAGCGGGCCTCGCCCACGAGGCGCTTCCACTGGAGGGGGTTCCTCAGCATGGCGCCCCATCTCCTGCGGGGCACGGCAATCAGCTCGTCTATGTGGGGGTGGCCGCGCAGGAGGTTGCTGAATCGGTCCTCCACCAGCCAGGTGATGTGGGCGTGCGGACGCTCGCGGCGCAGCAGGGCCAGCGCGTTCAGGGCATGGACCACATCCCCCAGGCCGCTGAGGCGTATGCAGAGGATCCGCCCGCCGCTGTGTCTTTCGCAGATGGTCATATCCGGTTGTTCGGCCCGGGCTTCACGCCTGCTCCTGCATCCTGCGGGTTCGCTCTGCGAGGCCGCTGATCGTCAGGCCCGCCTCTCCGGCCACGGCCGTGGCAACGCTGTCGTTCAAGGGCTCAAACCAGTGCCCGGGAATGCCGTCGGCACCGACCATGGCTCCGGCGACGCTGCCCGCCGTGGCCCCGTTGCAGTCCGTGTCCAGGCCGGCTCTGACCGCGAGGCCCACCGTCCGGGAGAAGTCCCTCTCCCCCCAGAGCAAGGCCATCGCGACGATGGCCGCGTTGTTGATCGTATGCACGCCGGAGTAGGCGCCGTACTCGTCCAGTATCCGACCGGTCGCCTCCGCGGCGCTGCAACGCTCCTCACGCCAGGACTGCACCCGCCGTATCGCTTCGCTGAGGCGGCAGTTGCATGGCACCTCGCTCAGCCCCAGGTCAACGACCTTCTTCGGGTCATCGCTGACGAAGGCCGCGGCCAGCATGGCAGCGACCCACATCTCGCCGTAAATGCCGTTCTTCACGTGGCTTATGGTCGCATCTTTCCAGGCCAGGCCGGCGGCGTCCTCGGGCCCGCCGGGGCAGGCATAGCCGAAGGCGTCCGCCCTTATCTGCGCCCCGATCCATTCGCGATACGGGTTGCGATGGAGCGCGCTGTCCGGCGGCCACATGCCGTTGACGAAGTTCCGGTAGGCGGCCCGTTCGGCCGTGAAGGTCTGGTAGAAGGGGAGGTGCCGCAACCAGAACTCGGCCACCTGGCGGGGCG
>JASFTU010000238.1:0-4799 GCA_050050635.1 Candidatus Brocadiaceae bacterium | reverse complement strand
CATGAGCCGTTCGGCCATCCAGCGTTCATGCTCCATCTCGGCCAGGACCTCCACCTCCTCCTCGGTGAACCTGAAGTCGGCCGGATCCCACTCGGTGGAGGCCCGGACGTCGCACCCCACGCGGCGCAGCTTGGCCCCGATATGGTCGGCCTGCCGGCGGTTGGACTCCTTGACCCACTCAGGCAGCTTCTCCCACGACACCATCCGGGGGTTGGTCTGCGGGGTCTGCCCCTGTTCGCTCTGTTGACGGACGTACTCCTCGTGGACGGCCCTGGCCAGCACTTCGTGGGTGCCACTCAAGAGGATCTCGGGGGTGCACGTCCTGTCCAGCAACGGGAAGGCATGGACGCGCGCGAACTCGCCGTTCTCGCCCCCGCGCAGCAGGGAGGCTATGCCCGCCTCTTGATCCAGTACAGCTACGATCGGCGCCGCCCAGCCCTGGGCTCCGGCCAGGCGATTCAACGCCAGGACAACCTTGATGGTGAGGGAGTCGCTGTCCAGGCAGACGTACGCTGCCGTCACCGAACGGCCTTCCGTTCCCGCCAGCATGGGCCGGAGGCGGTCGACCTCGGCGCCCGCAACGTCCATCGGGCAGGCCACCACGTCACATACCTCGGCCAGGTCGGGGTATCGCAGACACAGCGCCTCCTTGCTGCGTTCGGCGTCGCGGTCAGCCATCACCACCCGCAGCCTCTGGCCGGTCTCGCGGAACCGGGGGACCCACTGGCGCCCCCCCTGCACGATGAGGCGCGTGCCCAACTGGCCCAATCCCACCACCAGAATGTGGGCGTGGGGCTCGGTTGTATCCCCGGTTTCCCCGAAGACCGGGTATTCGGCGAGCAGGGCTCGCGCCCCGCTGTGGTAGACGTTGAAGAACTGCACGCGGAACGGCGCCCTCTCGACCCCCGTGACCTCGCGACGCCGCAGCAGGGAACACAGATCGGGCTGGACGTTGTGCACCACGCAGGTGAGCACGTCCTGCCGGTCCGCGGGGAGCAGGTCGCGCGCGTGCACGGCTATCTCGGAGTTCGCCCCGTCGTCCCCGGTTACGGCAAAGAGATGTCTGGCCCGGGGGACGCCCGCCTTCCGCAGCATTTGCGGCTCGGAGGCGTCGCCTACCAGGGCGATCATCCCCTGCCCCTGGCAGTGCTGGAGGTTCTCGTTGTCCCGCTGCTGCTCGACGACCACGACGCGCCGGCCCCGGTCCGCAAAGCCCCGTGCCAGGAGGAAGCCCTTCCTGCCGAGCCCGCAGATCACAACGTGCCCCCGCCGCCGCCGGGCCCGCCACCGCTGAACCTGCCGGTGGAAGATGAGCAGCAGAGCCCGCAGGGCAGTCACCGCCGCCACGATGGGCGCCGTGAAACGCGCGATCTGCAGCTCCAGCGGAACCGGCGGCGAGACGGCGCCTGACTCCAGCGTAAAGAGCTGCAGGGACAGATAGACGACGTCCCACCTGCTGGCTTCCTCCCCCAGCTCCGCCGCCCGAGTGGCGAAACCCGTGCAGCCCAGGATAAACGCGATCACCCACAGGAGGCCGATAAGCACCCACTCGTAGTCGAGCCGTCCGAGCACGTGCCACGCCCTCCGCAGCGCGCCGCGCTCACCGCCGTCGGGCTGTTCGTCACCCCTCAAGCCGTCACCTCCGGGTCCTGCGTGGTCCGGCTGCGCCGATGCATTATGCCGCCTCGCAGGTCGGGAAGCAAAGGGCCGACCCTACCCCGGGGGCGGCTGCACCCGGTAGTCGAGCGCCAGCATCGCCTTCAACACACCTTCGACCGTCGACCTGTCGTAGTCCTTCTCCGGCTCGGGCAGTTCGGAGTAGGGTACCAGGTCGGGGTGTGTCAGTGCGCTCTCGTTGCGCTGCCTCCCGTAGACCCATCCCTCGGCCATCCGCTGGGCAGCCCAGACTTCGTGGACGTTCCCGGCCAGCCGTTCGACCAGGTCGCACAGCTCCGCGGGCACCTCCACACCCGAGACGTCGAGAGGACGTGGCCGGTAATGGGCCGCCGCCTCGTCGGCCTGCGGACCGGGGACGGGTTCCTCTTCGGATTCCGCGCCCACCTCCCGGCCGCAGTGAGGACAGACTACCGCCCGACGGAAGCGCCGCTGAAGCTCCTGCGCGAAGCCACTGGCGATGATGCCAGCCGGCAGCGCGAAGGTCGCGATCCCGAGAAGCGATATGAGCGCCCCCAGAAGCTTCCCCAGCACCGTCACGGGGTACATGTCCCCGTAGCCCACCGTGGTCAGGGTGGAGACGGCCCACCACATGGCGGCCGGAATGCTGGAGAACGCCTCCGGCTGCGCGCGGTTCTCCACGAAGTACATCAGGCTCGAGGAGATCACCAGCAGCACGAACACCACGAAGACCGTGATGGACAACTCGTGCTTCTTGGCCCGGATCGCCCCGCCGAGGGTGCGCAGCGAATCGGAGTAGCGCCCCAGCTTGAACAGCCGAACCAGGCGTATCGCCCTCACCACCCGCAGGTCCACCGGCAGGATCATGGGCATGTAGAAGGGCAGGATCGCCGCCAGATCCACCATGGCCATCGGCGTGAGGGCAAAGCGGAGCCGCCCCTTGATCGGATGGGCATAGGCCGGAACGCTCGCGCAGCTCCACATCCGCGCCAGGTACTCGGCAGTGAAGACGGCCACCGAGAACGTCTCGAACGCCTGGAACAACGCCCCGTAGCGTGCTCTCAGCGACCCGACGGTCCCCAATGCCACCGCCACAACGTTCAGGGCGATCAGGGCCATGATGGAGACCTCGAACGTCCGGCTGGGCAGATCGCGGTCATCGCCCAGCCCTTTCTCCATGATCTCGAATACCCGCCGTTTGACGCTCTTTGCCATGTGCAGGTTCCACCTCTGAGGGAGCCGCCTCGACGACCTCCGCCGGAGCCTTATACCGATTCCGGGCCCGCATGGCAAGTACTGAAAACCCGGTTTGTTGCAGCGGAGGGTAGCTCGTCGGGCAGGCACGGGGGCCTGCCCCTACCATGCATTGGTGGCCCGGCCGTGGCGCGGGCGCGATTCCTCTGAGTGCTCAGCACTCTTGCCTTCCCGCGGGTGGACGCCACGTCCCGGCAGAGAGACGGGGAGCCTTTGACAGGCTTGCCATGCATCGCTACATTGGTCCTGCTTCCATCAGGTCTGCCGAACGGAAATGCCGAGGGCAGAATGGCCACTACGGCGCAACAGCCCGAACCCGCGGTCACTCGATCGGCTGGCAAACTGGTCGCCGTTGTGGTGGGCATCGACCGCTACGCCGATCCGACGGTGCCGGACCTTCGGTGCGCGGCGAACGACGCCGAAAGCGTTGCCAACGCACTGCGGCTGACCCAGCCGCCGGAGGCGCTGGAACTGGACGTGCTGATGTCGCCCCGCCGACGCGCCGGGGTGGAGCCACCGACCCGAAGGAACATCCTGGCAGCGGCCCGTCGGGCGGCCGGAGTGGCCGGCGCCGAGGACACGGTTCTGCTCTACTTCGCCGGGCACGGGGGGATACTCGGCGGCCGGCCGTGCCTGCTGCCGGTCGACGTGGACTGCCGCTCCGGCGAGGTGCAGTCGTTCGAGAAAGCATTGATCGGGGTGGGCGAGCTTCAGGATGCCTTCGAGGGGGCCGCGTGCCGGCAACGGGTCATGGTCCTGGACTGCTGCCAGAGCCCCCTGTCGGAGGGCGAGAGCGAAGGAACGGCCGACGGTGCCGCATCCCGCGCCCTCCAGTGGCGGACGGGTGCGCCGGCGTCCGAGGGCCTGATGGAGTCGTTCCAGCAGCAACCCCGCGGCTGGTCCATACTGCTCTCCTGCAGCGCCAACGAGCTGTCCCTGGAGGACCCCGACTGGGGAGAGCACGGCATATTCTCGCACTTCCTCGCCGTCGGCCTGAAGGGCGAGGGGGACCTCGACGGAGACGGGACCGTCTCGCTCGCCGAGCTGGTGCAGTACCTGGCCAACCGCGTCTCGAAGCAGGCCAAGGCCGTCATACGGGAGATCACGGAGCGGGGAGAGCCCGCCCCACAGCGGGGCCAGAACCCCACCTTGATCTCCGGGGGACCGGTGGCCGTACCGCTGACGCGGCGCATCGAGGAGGGCCGGGCCCGTTTCGACGTGGGCGTCCTCCGGCTGTGGTCGCGGTTCCTGCGCCGTCGCCTCCCCTACACGCTCACGGTGGAAGGCATGGTGCGCTACGGCACGGGTTTCCTGTACGGAGGGAGTGTCGCGGCCACCGTGCTGCTGTTCGCGCGGCGGCCGTTTGCGGGGCCCTGGCCGTGGCTCGCCGCGGCGGCGCTGCCGGTCAGCGCGTTCCTGTGGATCGCGGGGTTTGCCATGGCCGGGGCAGCCAACGAGCGTCGCTGGCATACGGGAGGGTACGTGAGCAGTCTCATCCTGCTCGCGTGGCACGTCGTGCTGCTGGCGGCCCTGATCGCCGTCGGCGCGCGCACGCCGGGGTGGGAGGAGTTGCCCGAGGCCGCCGTGCGCCTCGGCATCGACCTGTTCGTGCTGATCTCACTGATGGTGGTATTCGGTTTCAACGAACTGCAGTGCATCATCTCGTTGGCGGACCTGCTCAAGCACGACGAACGGGTCACGCTGCGGCGCGTCTTCCGGCAGCTCGACCAGCGCTGGATACACGCCGACGTGCCCAACGTGCTGGCCATGGTCTCGGCCCACCCGCGCCTCTACCAGATCGTCGGGCTGGTCTGCAGCCTGCTCGTGCTGGCGCACGCAGGCTACCTGCTGTTGAGCGGACCGATCGACGCGCGGGTCGCGGTGGCGTTCCTGCGCGACGTCCTGCTGCT
>JASFTU010000237.1:0-4801 GCA_050050635.1 Candidatus Brocadiaceae bacterium | reverse complement strand
CAGGTTGCGGGGTGGGTCCAGTTCCTCGAGTGCCTTCCGGACGAGCTCGACCGACTGAAGCTTGCCGAAGTGGCCGAACGCCGTCTCCAGGGTCTCGTCCTGGCAGGACGCACACCCGATCTTCTCCGCCGCGGCCATGGCCTCGGCCACAGTCTCCAGCGCTTCGTCCCGGCGTCCCAGTCCGTCGAGGAGGACCGAAACGAGGCACAGGCCGAGGGCCCGGGTCTCTCCGTAGCTGCTTTCGGCGACCACGCCGCGCATCCGCGAGACGATCAGCTCAACGCCCCCCGTGTGCCCTGCGTCGAGATGGCGACGGCCGATCCTGTAAAGCACGTCGAGGGTGTCCGGCTCGGCCAGTTCACCGCTGACCGCGTCCATCGCAAACCGGAAGCCGGCCGCGTCGGGCTCGGGTCCCGATGCCTCGATCGCGGCCAGGGCCACTCGCTGGAGCGCCCGTGCTCTGTCCGGACGATAGGTGATCCGCTCGGCCAGGCTGCGCGCCCTCTCGTAGTTCCCCTCTGACGCCGCGGCCTCCGCAAAGGCGCCGTAGACGGCTTCGCGGAAAGGCTTCGGCTCGATTGTGCTTATCCTTCGGGCCCCGGCCCCGGGGAAGGTCTTGCGGTAGAACCGGGCCAGTTCAAGGAGGTTCTCCCTCCCGGCGTATTGCAGGAAATCTGTCTCCTGACTCTCCAGCATCTGCACCGCCGGCTCCGTCCGTCCGCCCTCGGCGAGGACCAGCAGATGCTGCAGCCTGTACTGAGCCTGGTAGAACGGCTGGTCGAGCTCCGTTGCTATCCGCACAGCTTCCTGCCACTGGCCCAGCACGCCGTACGCGTCCCCGATGCGCAGCAGGGGTGTTCGCCGGGCACGTTCTGTGGGCAGGTCGCGTGCCGCCTCCTCCGCCCGACGGAGGAAGTCCAGCGCGGCCCCGACCGCGACGGCTTCTGCGTAGGCCGGACCGTCGTCCTCCAGCAGCGTGAGACACTCGCGGGCAGCGAAGTCCTCCACAAGCGCCGTGGCCTCCTGTCGCAGCCGGGCTGCTGCCTCCTGCTGTCCGGCTCCGTCGCAGACGGTTGCCAGTTTGAGGAGGCTTTGCACGCGCCGGGGGCGTGCATCGATGAGTTTCAGGGTGCGTCGGGCTTCCTGCACGCGGCCGAGCCTGCCAAGGATCTGCGCGGCGTCCGTCAGCAGTCGGTTCCTCTGAACGACGCTTTCCTGCTCCCGGGCGTGCTCGACCGCCTCGCGCGCGAACTCCCGGGCGTCCGTCTCTCGCCCGGCCCGGGCAAGGGCTTCGGCTGCGCGCAGAATGGCTTCCGTCTGCTCCCGTCCGTCGGAGACGCGCCCGGCAATGGCCCGCGCCGTCTCGGGCTCCCCCGCGGCGGCGTACGCTTCCGCTACGTACTGCCGCAGGTGGTCCGCGGGCTCCACTTGCTCTGCGCTTTCCGCGGCTTCCTTCAGTGCAGTCTCGGCCAGTTCCGCCTCGCCGAGCCGCGTCGCCGCCTCCGCCACCCGGAGCAGGAGGGTAACGCGGGTGGGGGCGGACTCGTAGTCGCGTGCCATCCGGTAGGCATACTGCAGGATCGGGTGGGGTGGGGCCTCGGCTGCCTGCGGAGCGGATGCGCCCAGGCAAAGCAGCAAGACGGAAAGAGCGACCGCAGACCACGGAGCACGGCGGGTGGAAGTGGGTCGCATCGTCACTGGCATCGTCCGGGGAGTCAACTGGGATACGTCCCGAGGATGTCCTTGCCGGCCTTCACGCGGTCTCCGGGCCGCACCGAGACGTGGAATTGGTCGGCCTCCGGCACGAAAAGTTCAACCCGGCTGCCGAACTTGACCATGCCGAAACGCTGGCCGGCGGCCAGCTCGATGCCCGGCTCCGCCTCGCACACGATGCGACGCGCCACGGCTCCCGCGATCTGCTGAAGGAGCAACTGGCGCCCGTCGGCCGTGCTGATGCCGAGCAGGTTGCGCTCGTTCTCAATCGGCGCGGCTGCCTTGCGTGCGTCCAGGTGCCGGCCGGGTACGCGTCTGCGATAGGATACCGTTGCCGAGGCCGGCGAGCGGTTCACGTGCACGTCGAAGATCGACATGAAGATGCCGATCCGGACGCACGGCCCCTCGAGGAACTCCCCGGGGGGCTCGACCCGTTCCACGTCCCAGACCGTGCCGTCGGCGGGGCTGAGGAGAGCTTTCGGCGCCTCCGGCACCGTTCTGTCCGGGTCCCGGAAGAACGCCAGAAGCCACAGCCACAGCAGGCCGATCAACGGAGCCGCAGGCCAGAACAACAGCACGGCCGCTGCCGTCAGCGCGAGGCATGCGGCACTGCCCGTGATGACCTCTCGGGCGCCGTAACGGGTGATGGGAATGCGCAAGAAGCCGGTCCTTTGTAGCTGCTGGAGGGACGGCGGTCACCCGGGTGTGCCGGAAAGACGGGCCCATCCCGGCAGCCGCTCTGATGTTGACAGGCCGTCGCGGTTCCTGTTATAGCATACGGGGCAGGTTCAAACCACTTCGCACGTCGGAGCCCCAGCGGATGGGCGTGTTCTCGGCCAGATCCTTCTGGCTTCCGGTGCTTCTGACTACCCTGGTGGCGGCGTTCTTCGGCGCGGTTCTTGCCCGCCGGGGCCGCGACCTGCGGGACCTGCTGGAAGAGAAGAACGGGCTGAGGGCGCAACTGGAGGATCTGAAGCGGGAGAATGCTGAACTCCGCAGCCAGCGGGATGACCTGCTGAGCTCGCCCCGCGCCATAGAGAGGGTGGCCCGGGAGGAGTACGGCTTCGCGGCGCCCGGAGAGAAGGTGGACAGGTTCGAAGCCCCGGACCCCGAAGAGCGGCTCTCCGAACTCCCTCCGGAGGGACCGGGCCTCTGGAGCCGCCTGTTCTCCTGGAAGAACTTCCCCATGCTTTTGCCCGCGGCGGTGCTGGTGCTGACGGCCATCGTGTTCGCAGTGTGGAATGCCGTAACCGCTGCCGGACCGAGGCCCGAGTGACAGCCGTCCCTCGTTTTCTCCTCTCGGAGGTGTTGCTCAGATGGACGTCGAGGCGTACGTTGGCAGGCTTGTGTCCGGCGCGAAGGAGGCGGCCGCATCCATACGGCAGGCGTCCACGGCGCTGAAGAACAGGGTCCTTCAGAGCGTGGCCGCCGGCATCCTGGACAACCGGGACGAGCTGAAGGAACACAACCAGAAGGACCTGGCGGCGGCGAAGGAGGCCGGCCTCTCCAGCGCCATGATAGACCGGCTGGAGCTGAACGACAGACGCATCGAGGGCATGGCCGGCGCCGTGCGCAAGGTCGCCGCACTCCGCGACCCGGTCGGGCGCGTGATCGACGGCTGGGTGCTGCCCAACGGCCTGAAGATCGACAAGGTGCGCGTGCCGATCGGCGTGATCTGCATGATCTACGAGTCGCGCCCGAACGTCACGGCGGATGCCGCCGCGCTCTGCCTCAAGAGCGGCAACGCGGTCATCCTGCGGGGAGGCAAGGAGGCGATCCACTCCAATCTGGCCATCCACCGGCAGATCGAGCGGGCCTGTCAGGGCTGCGGCGTTGACGGCCGGGCCGTCCAGATGGTGGACACGACCGACCGCGCCCTCGTGCCGCCGCTCCTGCAGGCGGATGGCTACGTGGACGTGGTCATACCGCGCGGCGGCAAGGGGCTGATTCGCACCGTCGTCGAGACGGCCACCGTCCCGGTCATCAAGCACTACGAGGGCATTTGCCACACGTACGTGGACGCCGACGCCGACGTGGAGATGGCCCTCTCCATATGCGTTCACGCCAAGTGCCAGCGACCCGGCGTGTGCAACGCGATGGAGACTCTGCTCGTGCATCGGGACATCGCCGAGGAGTTCCTCGGCAAGCTGCTGCCCGTCTACCGGCAGGAGGGGGTCGAGTTGCGTGGCGGCCCCGTTGCGCGCGAGTTGATGCCCGGCATCGCCGAGGCGACCGAGGAGGACTGGGGTACCGAGTACCTCGACCTGATCCTCTCGGTGCGCGTCGTCGAGAGCCTGGAGCAGGCCACCGAACACATCGCGCGGTACGGGTCGGCGCACAGCGACGCCATTGTTACCAGCGATTTCCGCAACGCCCAGCGCTTCCTGGACGAGGTCGATTCGGCGGCCGTGTTCGTCAACACCACCACCCGCTGGCACGACGGCGAGCAGTTCGGCCTCGGCGCCGAGATCGGGATCAGCACCGACAAGCTGCACGCGCGCGGGCCGATGGCCCTGGAGGAGCTGACCACCTACAAGTGGCGCGTCATTGGCGATGGCCAGTTGAGAGAATGACTGCCGCGAAACCCACTCCGTCCATCGCAGGACTCCTC
This sequence comes from Candidatus Brocadiaceae bacterium, assembly GCA_050050635.1. Classification (GTDB taxonomy): domain Bacteria; phylum Planctomycetota; class Brocadiia; order SM23-32; family SM23-32; genus JASFTU01. The sequence continues at coordinate 477 of JASFTU010000237.1, read as the reverse complement.
TGCGGCGCAGGTGGCCTCCCCCGGCACGTAGCCGCGTCGCTGAGCAGGAGGGGATGCACCGTCGTCGCCGTGGGCATCAAGGGAGAGGCCGACCCCGCCCTGGAAGAGGTCGTCGAGGAGCTCCACTGGACGGGCATCGCCAGACTCGGTCGGTGGCTGAAGGTGTTCCGGCAAGCAGACGTGGACGTCCTGCTCATGGTCGGTGCCATCCGCAAGCAGAGGATGTTCGGCAGCAAGGCCGCCATGTTGCCGGACTGGCGCTCGATCAAGCTGTGGTATGAGCAGACGGCCAGCAAGCAGGACCACACGATCCTGGAGGCCGTGGCCGACGCGTTCGAGAAGGAGGGCGTCCCGGTGGGCAGCGTCGTGGACTACTGCCCGGACCTGCTGGCTCCGGAGGGGTCCCTGACCTCGGAGGAGCCCTCCGCCGCGCAGTGGCGGGACATCCGCTTCGCCTGGCCCATTGCCAAGGAGGTG
>JASFTU010000236.1:0-4804 GCA_050050635.1 Candidatus Brocadiaceae bacterium | reverse complement strand
TCCTCGGCGGCCCGGACGAAGTCGAACGCGGTCAGGTCCGTCTCTACGGTCATGGTGGGGAGGAACTGCTTCCGTCCCGGGGCCCCGGACGGCTCGAACGGGCGGACCTCGACGGTCTCCAACTGCAGCCGCCCATCCGGCAACCAGTTCGCCGTGTCAGCCTGGACGCTACGTTGAAGGGACAGCGGGGCGCGCCGATAGAACTCGAGCAGGCACACGTCCTTCATCGTCCTGCGCGGGAAGTTGTACTGCCCGACGTAGACTTTCCTGCCAAAACGTTCATCCCGCAGAAGCAGCTCCCGTTCGACGTCGTTGTCCAGGACGCGGTTGAGCACTTCCTTGTGTCTTGCGAAGCGAGGACCGACGGTCTCCCGGAACCCGAAGACGGTCACGCTGATCAGCAGGGTCCAGAAGAAGATGGGTGCGACGGTGCGGTAGACACTGGTGCCACTGGCCTTCAGGGCCAGAAGCTCGCGCCTCCTGGCCATCGATACGACGATCATGCCCGCCGACACCAGTACCAGGCCGGGCACGATGTCAGCCAGGAACAGGGCCAGCAGGTAGCTGTAGTAGGTTGCCACGATGCGCAGGGCATTGCTCAGGCCGGCCTGCTGGATCTCCTCCAGCCGCTTGAGCAGGTCAAACGTAACGTAGAGCACGCCCAGCAGACACACGACGCCCAGGAAACGAGAGAGAAAAGCCCAACTGACGTAGCGATCGATCTTCTTGAAGACCATAGGCTGCCCTGTGCACCGCGGTGTGAGCCGCCGTTGAGGTGAGTGGATTCTACCCCAGCCGGAGTGCTGACTCAAAGTGAACGGGCCGGGCCGGAGACGTGCAAAAGCAGCACCAATGTGGTAAGATACTGCTGGTGCGCCGGGGGGCTGAGGTGGTCGCTCTGCCCTCCATGGACGGTAGCGGCAGCAGAGGAAAGTCCGAACTCCGCAGGGCAAGGCGGTGGGTAACGCCCACCGGGAGAAATCCCAGGGAAAGTGCCACAGAAACCATACCGTCCCCGCCGCATGCGGCGGAGATAAGGGTGAAATGGTGGGGCCCGCAAGGGCTTAATGTAAGAGCCCACCGCCCGGGCGGTGACGCCCGGGGCAGGGCAAACCCCGCCCGGAGCAAGGCCAAATAGGGGAGGATGAGGTGGCCCGCCTCGCCATCACTCCCGGGTTGGCCGCTCGAGGATGCCGGCGACGGCATCCCCAGACGAATGACCGCCGTCCCGCACGCTGCGGGACCACAGAATTCGGCTTACGGCCCCCCTCAGGCGCCCACCAGAGGCGGACGCTTCGCCGACCGCCCGACACTGAGTTGCCCTTCTCTACTCGAGTTGCGAGACGGGACGTCCAGGAAATGGACCAGCTTTGGGCTCCGTGGCGGATTGGCTACGTTGCGAAGGCCGACAAAGACGAGGAGGGGTGTTTCCTGTGTCGCGCGGCAGAGGCCGGCGATGATCGTGGGAAGCTTGTCTTGTGGCGGACGGATGCCTGCTTCTGCCTCATGAACCGGTGGCCGTACAATAACGGGCACCTTCTCGTCGCGCCCACCGAGCATAAGGCGGACCTGCTGGAGTTGTCCCCTCAAGAACTGGCCGAGCAGGTTCGCATGATCCAGCGGTGCAAGAGGAACCTGGAGGCGGCCCTTCAGCCCGCGGGGTTCAACGTCGGCCTCAACCTCGGGGAAGCGGCGGGGGCCGGCCTTGCGAGTCATCTCCATTGGCACGTAGTGCCCCGATGGCAGGGGGACACGAACTACATGCCCGTGCTGGCGGACACGAAGGTGATCCCGCAGGCGCTGGACAGTCTCTACGACTCGCTCCGTGAGGTGGACGCCGACTGACCGAAGGGAGCTCCCGACAGTGCGCAGAGAGGAACTGGAAGAGCGCGAGCGGGCAGTGCTCGCCCCGTACGCTGCAAAGAGCGGCCAGTCCGTCGGGCGCCAGTACTACGAACCGGAGGCCGACTATCGCACCTGCTACCAACGGGACCGGGACCGCATCATCCACTGCAAGGCGTTCCGCCGGCTGGAGTACAAGACCCAGGTGTTCCTCAACCACGAGGGCGACCACTTTCGCACGCGCCTGACGCACACGATCGAGGTCACCCAGATCAGCCGGACCATCGCGCGTGCACTCGGCCTGAACGAGGACCTGGCGGAAGCGATCGCACTGGCGCACGATCTGGGTCACACGCCTTTCGGCCATAGCGGAGAGGAGACGCTCCGCCGTCTGATGGCCGACCACGGGGGTTTCGAGCACAATGCCCACGGCCTTCGTGTGGTTGACCTGCTGGAGCAGCAGTACCCCGCCTTCCCGGGCCTCAACCTCACCGGGGAGGTCCGTGAGTCCATTGTCAAGCACCACACGCGGTGGGATCAGCCGCAGGAGACGGCGTTCGGGCCCGAGCCCCCACTGCTCGAGGCACAGGTCGTGGCGGCCTCCGATTCGATAGCATATGACAACCACGATCTGCAGGACGGCCTGGAAGCGGAGGTACTCACGCTGGACGGGCTGCAGGGAGTGCGCATCTGGCGGGAGGCCGTGCGGGCCGTCGGGGAGCGCTGGGACGAGCCGGACGAGAGATACCTCAGCAAGCAGGCCGTCCGCTACCTGATCGACAGGTTCGTCACCGACGTGATCAACACCACCCGCGCAGCCATCGAGGCACGGGGGATCGAATCCTGCGGCGACGTCCGGGCCCAAGAAGGGAACATCGTCAGCTTCAGCCCCGACCTCGTGTCGCTGAAAAACGAACTGGAGGAGTTCCTACACGAGCACCTCTACAAGGATTACCGTGTCGTGCGCGCCACAAACGCGGGGCGGCGGTTCGTGGAGGGCCTGTTCCGGGCCTACACCGAGGATCCGCTCCAGCTTCCCCCGCAGCACCGGCGACATGCCGAGCGGGCGGGGCTGCATCGCGCGGTCTGTGACTACATCGCGGGGATGACCGACCGGTACGCTCAGGACCAGTACGTTCAGTTCTTCCAGCCATACCAGAGGCTGTGATGCCTGCGCTGCTTGTGCAAAGGGGGCCGGAGAAGGGCGCGATACTGGCGCTACCGGCGGCCCGCGTACGCATCGGGCGGGCGAGCGGCAACGACATCGTGCTGGCCGATAGGACCGTCTCACGCGAGCATGCGGTGCTGGTTCGCCGGAGTGGAGCCTGGTACATCCAGGACGTGGGCAGCCACAATCGGGTCCTGGTCAACGGTATGCCGATGATCAGCTCCGTAGTGACTGATGGAGACGAGATTCAGCTCGGGGACGTCCGGCTCACGTTCCTCAAAAACGAAGGTGCGGCGGCCCCGGCCATCGAGCAAGAGGGCGAGGCCAGTACGGAGGTGACCGAGGTTATCCCGCTGGACGAAGCCATCGAGGACGAGCTGGCCGCGAACCGCCATCTGGGCAATCTGCTGAGCCTGGGCGAACTTGCCGTCGCGGTTCACACCATACCTGCGCTGTTCGAGGGGCTGGGCGCCAGCCTGCGGAATATCCTGGACGCGGAGCGGGTCGTCCCTTTGCTCCGAGAGGAGGACGGGCGTTGGCGCCCGTACGTAGTCGGCGAGGGCGGCTTCAGAGAGGACATCGCAGAGCTGGGACTCGACAGGTCACTGCTGGAGCGTGCCCATCGGGAAGGACCCGTGGCAGCGCAGAAGGCCGGCGGCCCCGAAGGCTCCATGGTGTGTGTGCCGGTGCGCATCGGGCCTCGCGACCTGGGCGCCATCTACTGCGAACGGTCGGAGCCCGCCTTCCAGCAGGAGGATCTCCGCTACCTCTTCTACATTGCTGTAGGGCTGGGGGTGGCCATCGAGGGGCTGCGGGCTCAGCAGCAACTGGTTTCGCGAACCCGGAGCCTCAGCCGCCAGCTCGCCGACCACTACGACATGGTCGGGGAAAGCGAGGCAATGAAGCACGTCTACCGCTTCATCCATCGCGCCGCGCCCACGGATGCGGGTGTGTTCATCTGCGGCGAGAGCGGCACGGGCAAGGAGATGGTGGCGCGAGCCATCCACCGACACAGTCACCGGAGCGGGGGCCCGCTGGAGATCGTCAACTGCGCGGCCGTCCCCCCGACGTTGATGGAGAGCGAGCTGTTCGGCCACGTGAAGGGCGCCTTCACGGGGGCGGTGGCGGACCGGCCGGGCCGCTTCGAACTCGCCGACGGGGGAACGCTCTTCCTTGACGAGGTGGTGGAGCTCCCCTCCGAATGTCAGAGCAAGCTGCTGAGGATTCTGGAAGAGGGCAAGGTCCGTTGCATAGGCGATACGAAGGATCGCGAGGTGGATGTCCGCCTCGTTGCGGCCACGAACCGCGACCCGCGGCAGGCCGTGGCGGAGAAGAGCCTGCGGGCTGACCTGTTCTACCGCCTGGACCGCCTGCGCGTCGTGGTGCCCCCACTCCGGGAACGGGACGGTGACATCGTGCGGCTGGCCGAGCATTTCCGGCTCAAGTTCAGCCAGCAGTGCAAACGGTCCGTGGAGGGATTCAGCCCGGAGGCCCTGGAGACCCTGCAGGCCTACGACTGGCCGGGGAATGTCCGGGAACTGCGGAACACGGTCGAACGAATGGTCATCCTGGGGGAGAAACCCATCCTGGGCACCGATCTCATCCCGGAGAACATCCGCGCGGCTGTCCGTTCCGAACCGGCCGGTTCGAGGACACTTGCGGAGGTGGAGCAAGATCACATCCTCAGGACACTGGAGCAGACGGGCGGAAACAAGTCCAGGGCTGCTGAGATCCTGGGCATCGACCGAAGCACCCTCTACGCCAAGCTGAAGAGGTACGGGATCGATACCTGAG
>JASFTU010000235.1:0-4807 GCA_050050635.1 Candidatus Brocadiaceae bacterium | reverse complement strand
CCGATCTCTGGTCCTGGAGGACGTAGGACTTGGCGCCGTGCAGGATTCCCGGTCGGCCGCGGACCAGGGTGGCGGCGTGCTGCCCCGGCTCCATGCCCCGCCCCCCGGCCTCCACGCCGACCATTCGCACCGCCTCATCGTCGAGGAACGGATAGAACAGCCCGATCGCATTGCTGCCGCCTCCGACGCACGCGAGCAGCAGGTCGGGCAGTCGCCGCTCCTGCTGGAGGATCTGGGCGCGCGCTTCCCGCCCGATCACCGTCTGGAAGTCCCGGACCATCATGGGGTAGGGATGGGGCCCGGCGACGCTGCCCAGCAGGTAGTGCGTGTCCTCGAACGAAGCCATCCAGTCGCGCAGCGCCTCGTTGCAGGCGTCCTTCAGCGTCCTGGCTCCCGCTTCCACCGGGATCACCCGGGCGCCCAGCAGTCTCATCTTCAGGACGTTCGGCCGCTGCCGGCGCATGTCCTCGGTTCCCATGTACACTTCGCAATCCAGGCCGAACATGGCGGCCACCGTGGCCGTGGCCAGGCCGTGCTGGCCCGCGCCGGTTTCGGCTATCAGACGCTCTTTGCCCATCCGCACCGCGAGCAGGGCCTGCCCGAGGGCGTTGTTGATCTTGTGCGCCCCCGTGTGGTTCAGGTCCTCCCGCTTGAGGTAAATGCGTCCTGCACCCACGTGCCGACTGAATCGCTCGGCAAGGTAGAGGGGATTGGGGCGCCCGGCGTACTCGCCCAGGTAGTAGTCCAGTTCCCGCTGGAACCCCGGGTCATCCCGCACCTCCTCGTAAGCCGCCTCGAGCTGCTGCAGGGCCGGCATCAGGGTCTCGGGAACGAACCGCCCCCCGAAATCGCCGAAGTACCCCTTCTGGTCTGGTAGCCGATGTGCCATGCCTCTGTTACCTGGCTCGGGGATGGCTGCCTGGACGGCGAGAGAGCGCGAGGCGGTATCCTATGCCCCGGGAGGCCGTGGTGTCAAAGGGAATCGAGTGCGCGGTTCATCGACGCCAGTTCTGCGCGACCGGCAGGCGGCGCCCCGGCCCGAATGCCTTGTGGGTAACGCGAAGCGTGATGGGGGCCTGGCGGCGCTTGAACTCGGCACCGTCCACCATTGCCAGTACCCGGCGCACGGTCTCGGCGTCATGGCCGGCGTCCACGATGGCGTCGAACTCCAGCCCCTCCTCAACGTACAGATCGAGAATAGGGTCCAGCACTTCGTAGGGGGGAAGGACGTCCTGGTCCGTCTGGTCCGGCTTGAGCTCCGCACTGGGCGGCCTGGTCAGGATGGACTCGGGTATGGTCTCCCCGTCTCTGTTGCTGTAGAAGGCGAGCTCATAGACCGTGGTCTTGGGCACGTCACCGATGACGGCCAGGCCGCCGACCATGTCGCCGTAGAGGGTGCAGTAGCCGACCGCCAGCTCGCTCTTGTTGCCGGTTGCCAGCGGAAGACTACCGAACTTGTTGGCGAAGGCCATCACCAGGCACCCGCGCAGCCGTGCCTGGATGTTCTCCTCGGCCACTCCTCGCTCGGCGCCCCTGAAGTGCGGTTCCAGGGCTCGTTCAGCGGTGGTGCGCAGTTCCTCGATGGAGATGGAGACCAGCCTGATGCCCAGGTTGTCCGAAAGCGCCTCCGCGTCCCGGCGGCTCCGGTCGCTGGAGAAGCAGGTGGGCATGAAGAGGGCAGTGACGTTCTCGGGGCCGAGGGCCCGCGCCGCCAGAGTGGCCGTGAGGGCGGAGTCCACTCCGCCGCTCAGGGCCAGCACGACCGTGCTGAAACCACACTTGCGGACGTAGTCCCGGGTGCCCAGAAGAAGCGCGCGCCAGATCTCCTCCACCGGCTCGAGCAGTGGCTCGGCCGGGAGTGAATCGGTGCCGGCGTGGTCCGATTCTACAACTATCAGGTCCTCCTCGAAGGCCCGGCCACAGGCCAGCGTCTCGCCCCGGGCATCGAGAGCCAGACTCCGCCCGTCGAACAGTAGCTGATCGTTGCCGCCCACGAGGTTCACGTAGAGTAGGGGGAGGCCGTGTCGCTGCGCGGCCGCGCCAAGCATCGCGCGGCGGAACTGCTGCTTCCCGGCGGAGAACGGCGAGGCGGAGATGTTGACCAGCAGGTCGGCTCCGGCCTCGGCAAGCTCCTGCACGGGATCGCGTTCATAGAGGCGGTCGCCCCAGAAGGTGGGGTCGTTCCAGGCGTCCTCGCAGATGGTCAGGCCCACCCGCAGATGGCCGAGTGCCACGGGTTCGCTCGTGAGGGCGGGCTGGAAGTAGCGGGCCTCATCGAAGACGTCGTAGGTGGGCAGAAGCGACTTGTCCCGGCGGGCCATCACTTGCCCGTCACGCAAAACGGAGGCGGCGTTGGCCGCAGGCTTCCCCGTGCGGCGGCGGGCTCCGGCGATGTGCCCCACAATGGCGTACACCCCCCGGGCGGCGTCCGCCACCCGGCGGACGGCCTTCTCGTTCGCGTCGATGAACGCCGGGCGTTCGGCCAAGTCCTGTGGCGGGTAGCCGGACAGGGTCAGCTCGGGCAGGATGACCATCTGTGCCCCGAGCCGCGCTCCTTCCCGCACGGCCTGCACGGCGCGTCCGGTGTTGCCCTCGACATCCCCGACCGTGGTGTTGATCTGTGCAAGTGCGACTTTCACGTTCAGACGGTCGCATTCGTAGAGAGAGCGTGGGCGTGTGACCGGCTCGTCGCGCCGGGCCGGTCACTCCCAATTGTACGGCCAACTGCACCCGCTGTGAAAGGGCACGGCCGGAGAGGTTCGGGGGGATGGGAGAAAGGCGGCGGGGAATCCACTGTAGTCGCTTGACTTATGCATGGGATGTGCTAAAATAGCGCTGTTCGTCACCTGACGAGCTACGCTCCCAGTGTGGGTGCTTGTATGAGCAGCGGAGCAGGAACGTGGCAGATGAGCGCATTCGCATACGGATGGAGGCGTACGACCACCGCGTGTTGGACCGTTCGGCGAAGAAGATCGTCGAGACGGCGATCAGAACCGGTGCGCGGGTGAGTGGCCCCGTTCTTCTGCCGACGCACATCGAGCGCTACACGGTGCTCCGTTCACCGCACGTTGACAAACGGTCGCGCGAGCAGTTCGAGATCCGAACGCACAAGCGACTGATTGACATATATGATCCGACTGTCCACACGGTGGATGCACTGAACAACCTGAAGGTGCCTGCCGGCGTGGAGATCAAGATCAAGGTGTAGGACCGGCGGCCGTGGAAGCTGTACGGCCGTCGCGCTGACCGCCAGGAGCGGTGGCGCGACGAGAACCGAAGGGGGTCCCGTTGGGGAGCCCCACGTTAGCCCTGACGGGTGAGACCGCAAGGGTCGGCCGGGCTGCCGGGTGGCGAGCTGTCTCCATTCACAACCCGCGGGGCGTATGCTCTAATGCGTCTTCCCCTGTCCTCTGGGATCGGGGGCACTCTGTCCGACGTGCAGGGAAGGACAGAATGCGCACGCGGCGGGCGCGGACGACGCGTCCGGGACCTGGCAGTTGATGCTCTTGGGACAACGGCTCAGATGGTCAAGGCGTTGATCGGCAAGAAGGTCGGCATGACGCAGGTCTTCGACGACACGGGTGCGCTGGTCCCCGTGACCGTTCTGCAGGTCGGCCCGTGCACAGTCACACAGATCAAAACGCGCGAGACAGACGAGGTGGACGCCGTGCAGGTCGGGTTCGAGGACTGCAAACGCAAGAACCTGCCGAAGCCTCTGGTAGGGCACTTCGAGAAGGCGGGCGTCGGTCCGAAACGGGTACTGCATGACGTGCCGCCGGACGGGGACGAGATGCCCGAACTCGGAGCGGAGCTCCGGGTGGACATCTTTGAGGGCGTTTCGCACGTGGACGTCACCGGCGTGAGCAAGGGACGCGGCTTCGCCGGCGTGGTTCGCCGGCACGGCTTCAGCGGAGCGCCCGCCAGCCACGGCGGAAGGTTCGGACGGCGGGGAGGCTCCATCGGCACCAGCGCCACGCCGGCTCGCGTGCTGAAGGGCAAGAAAATGGCCGGCCACATGGGCGGCCAGCAGGCGACCACGCGCAACCTGGAGGTGGTGAAACTGGAAGCCGACCACGACTTGATGCTCGTGAAGGGGGCAGTCCCCGGGAGCAAGGGCAGTTACGTTCTGGTCAGAAAGGCCGTCCTGCCGCCAAAGGGCGCGCGTTAGTGCGGACGGGCTACGGATTGGGCTGAAGAAGATGGACATACCGGTTTACAACGCGGACGGAGAGCTTGTCGAGCAGTTCTCCATTGATGAGGCCCCGCTGGGTGGGAAGCCCAGTCGCGACCTGGTCCGCCAGGCTGTCCTCACCTATGAGGCGAACCAGCGCGTGGGAGGTGCGCGCGCGAAACGCCGGGACGAGGTGGTCTCTTCCGGGCGTAAGCCCTGGCCGCAGAAGCATACGGGTCGCGCCCGACACGGCGACCGGGGAAGTCCCATCTGGATCGGCGGCGGCGTCGCTCACGGCCCCAGACCCCGCGACCACGGCCTGAAGATGAACCGCAAGGCTCGCACCCGTGCGACGCACGCGGCGTTCCTTCTGAAGGCGCGGGATGGTGAGGTCATCGCCATCGACCGGTTGGACCTGCCCCGGCCCAAGACGAAGGAGATGGCCCTGATCCTGCGGAACCTCGGGGTGCAGCGCTCCTTCCTGATTGTGTTGCCCGAGCACGACGCCACGTTGTGGCGCTGTACGAGGAACATCCGGGGCGCCGCGATGATGGCATGGCGTGAGTTGAACGCACACGAGATGATCCGACCCGGTCGGGTCATCTTTACTTTAGAGGCGCTTCGGCAGTTCGTCGA
>JASFTU010000234.1:0-4825 GCA_050050635.1 Candidatus Brocadiaceae bacterium | reverse complement strand
GTAGCCCACGGCGGATGGCCAGCATGTTCGCCCGGCACTGGGTGCGCAGGGCGCTCTGGCGCTCATTGCGCAGCCACGGTACCACGCCCTCGAACCACCCGTTCAGAGTTGCTCCGACGATGCCGAGTGCAAGCCCGCCGGCCAGGAGCGCCCGTGGCAGTCGGAACGCCTCCGCCCGCATCTCCCAGTAGGCCAGAAGGGCCAGCACGACCGCGCACATGCCGAAGACCCAGTGCAGGTACGCCATCACACCGAACACCAGGCTGAAGACGGCCAGAGCGCTCCGAACGTCGCTCGCCGATAATACGCGCCGCTCAGGTTCGGCCTCCCGACGCGCCGCGTGCCGTCTTCCCGCCATCAGCCACCGCGCCACCCCCCTGGGCTCGGAGACGGTCGAGAGGAAGAACCTGCTGGGTCCGATGTCCACGGCGTCTCCCGCGCGCAGACATCTCTTCTTGGCGATCCGACCGTTGACGAGGATGCCGTTCTTGGACCCCAGGTCCTCGACGTAGCAGGCCCCACCATCCTGATAGAAGTAGGCGTGCCGGCGAGACACCTCGCGGTTGCGGAAGACCACGTCACAGGTCCGGGAACGACCCACCAGCAGACCGTCGGGCCCGATGTCGAAGCGCCGGCCGTCGTTCTCCGGGCCATTCACCTCGACGTAGAAGCGGGGCTCGGAAGGCTCACCGGACCTCATGGCCACCCTCTCTGGAGAGCGGAAGGACACCGCGCACGCCACCGCCGGAATCTACAGCATGGGCGCGGCGGTTGCAAGAGGGCCGTACCGGCGGCGAGAGGTCGGCCGAAGGGGCAGGAAAAACGATGGTGGGTGGGGCCGGAATCGAACCGGCGACACCATGATTTTCAGTCATGTGCTCTACCGACTGAGCTACCCACCCACTGCGACCCCTGGATTCTACGCAGCGGGGCCTCGGGTGTCAAGCATTACTCGCCCTCCTCTGCGCCGGCCTGGCGTCGGACGAGTTCCCGCACCCTCTCGAACGCTTCATTCAGGCGAGACACTTCCGACCCGCCCGCCTGCGCCAGGTCAGCCCTGCCCCCGGCACCGCCGCCGACTATGGCGGCTGCTTCCCCGGCGAGCTCCCGCGCACTGATCCCCCGCTCAACCATATCCCCCGACACTCCCGCCACGAGTGCGACATTGCCGCCGTCCGTGGAGGCCAGCACGCAGACGGTTTTCTCGTTGCTCTTGCGGAGCACGTCGGCCGCGCTCCGCAGCTCGGCGTGCGTGCCCGGCATCTCCGCCACGATCAACTGCACGTCCCCGTGCCGCTCGGCTCTGTCCGTCAGGCTCCCGGAGGCCATGCTCCGCGCGACCCGCTCCTTCTGCTCCTGCAGTTGTTTCTGCAGTGAGCGGATCTGGTCGAGGACTTCTTCGGCCCGCTGCAGAAGATCCTGCTCCTGGGTGCCGAGCACGTCGCAGAGGCTGGCTATCTCCTCCTCCCGCCCGCGGAGGCGCTCCAGCACGTTCAGGCCCGTGACGGCCTCGATCCGCCGCACGCCGCCCGCCACGCTGCTTTCGCGCGTGATGCGGAACAGCCCGATCTCACCCGTGCGGTCGCAGTGCGTGCCGCCGCACAACTCGCGGCTGTAGTCCCCGATGCTGATCACACGCACTATGTCCCCGTACTTCTCCCCGAACAGGGCGACCGCTCCGGCCTCCCTTGCCTCGCTCAGGCTCGTGTGCGTGCTGGTGACGGGGGCATCCTCCAGTATCTTCCGGTTGACCAGGTTCTCCACGTTCCTCAGGTTCTCTTCGCCCAGCTCGGTAGGATGGGAGAAGTCGAAGCGCAGCCTCTCGGCAGACACGTGCGAGCCGCTCTGCCGCGCATGTTCGCCCAGGATTTCGCGTAGCGCATAGTGCAGCAGGTGCGTGGCCGTGTGGTTTCGGGCCGTGGCTTCCCGTCGCTCCCTGTCCACGCGGCACACCACTGGGTCTCCCACCGCGAAGGATCCTTCCTCCATCTTGCCCACGTGCAGGAAGAAGCCCTTCTCGCGCCGGACGGCACTGAAGACGAACTCCGCTCCGTCGCGATCGTCGGAGAGGATCCGACCGCGGTCGCCGATCTGACCGCCGGCCTCTCCGTAGGCCGGGGTGCGATCCAGAACAACGGCCGCTTCCTCACCTTGGGGCAGTTCCTCTGCCAGCTCGTCCTCGCGGATTATGCCGACGACCGTGGCGACGCTTTCCAGCGTGCTGTAGCCCGTGAAGTCCGTCTCCTCCGCCCGGCTCTGCAGTTGCGCAAGGGGCCCACTGACGAACACGCTGCCTCCGAAGGCGCTCGCCTCCTTGGAGAGCGACTGGTGGGCTTCCATCTCGCGGAGGAAGCCCTGCATGTCCACCTGCATGCCTTCCTCGGCCAGGATCGACTCGGTCATCTCCACGGGGAACCCGTAGGTCTGATAGAGGTCGAACACCTCCTTGCCCCTGAGGACGGTGGCCCGCTGTCGCTTCAGGTTGGCGATGTGCTCCTGCAGTGCGCTCGAGCCCCGTCGTACCGTCTTCTGGAAGGCCCTCTCCTCCTCTCCGATGACGGTCTCCAGGTGGGACCTGCTCTCCGCGAGCTCCGGGTAGGGTTCGCTGTGGGCTTCGATAACCGGGTCTATCAGGCGGGTCATGAACGGTTCGTCCACGCCGAGCTGGTAGGCATCACGCACGGCGCGCCTCAGCAACCGCCGCACCACGTATCCGCGCTCTTCGTTGCTCGGTATGACCCCGTCTGCCACGCAGAAGACCACGGCACGCGCGTGGTCGGCGATCCTCCGCACCTGACGGATCTCGGCGGTGTCGGGCTCGGGTTCTTTGCCGCAGATCCGGTGGACGGTCTCGAGGATGGGCTGGAAGATGTCGATGCCGAAGTTGGTGTCCACCCCCTGGAGTATTCTCGCCATGCGCTCCAGGCCCATGCCCGTGTCGATGTTGCGCATGGGGAGGGGGTCGAGGGTGCCGTCCTCCTGCCGGTCGTATTGCTGGAAGACGAGGTTCCAGACCTCCACGTAGCGTCCGCAGTCGCAGGCGGGGTCGCAATCCGGCTCTCCGCAGCCTTTCCCTGTGTCCACGTAGATCTCGCTGCAGGGCCCGCACGGTCCGTTGGGTCCCTGGGTGCGCGCGTGCGGCGGCCAGAAATTCTCTCCTTCACCGAAGCGGAATACCTTCCGGTCCGGTAGGCCGGTCACCTCTTTCCAGATGCGCTCGGCCTCTTCGTCTCCCTCGAAGATGCTCACGACCATCTCCTCCGCGGGGACTCCCATCTGCTCCAGCATGAATTCCCAGGCCCATTCGATGGCCTCTTGTTTGAAGTAGTCGCCGAAGGAGAAATTGCCCAGCATCTCGAAGAAGGTGTGGTGCGAAGGGGTCTTGCCGACTTCCTCGATGTCGCCGGTGCGCAGGCACTTCTGGCAGGTCGCGGCGCGCTTGAGCGAACGGTCTCCGTGCCCGTAGAACTCGTCCTTGAACTGGTTCATGCCCGCCCCGGTGAAAAGGAGGGTCGGGTCATGGGTGGGGACCAGCGAGTCGGGCGGACAGACGCGGTGCTCACGCGCCCGGAAGAACTCCAGGAAACGTCTGCGGATCTCGTCAGTCTTCATGGCGGCCGCTGGCTACATGGAGGATGGGGGACGCGCAGCGCGGGCAGCGGGACCGTCTGCCACAAGAGGCCCCCGCCACGATCAATGGCGACTCGTCCGGGAGCCCGTCTGTCACAGCGGCTTCAACGCCAGTAGCTTAGCAGGTCACGGCGAGGCCGTCAAGCGTTTGGCCGGCGGCCTCGCGGCAGCGGGTAGAGCGCCGCTGGAGAGGCGCCCCGCTCCGACGGGGAAGGGCGATGCGGGGCGGGTCACGGCGCACACTTGACAGGTGAACACACGCTCATAGAATGAATGAAGGTTCATTTCGTGAACATGAATTCAACGAGGCCCGCATGCCCGAGCTCAGCAGGAAAGAACGTGAGCGTGCACGCCATCGGGAGACCATCCTGGAGGCGGCCGAGGCGGAGTTCGCCGAGAAGGGGCTCCACGGCGCCACCGTCCAGGAGATTGCCGACAGGGCCGAGTTCTCGGTGGGCTACCTCTACAACCTCTTCGAGGGGAAAGAGAGCCTCATGCGCGAGCTGGTTGACCTCCGCGTGGGCCAGTTCATCGCGGAAATGGAGGCCAGGATCGGCAGTAAGGACGACCCGCTCTCCAAGGTGCGGGCCGCCATCTCCGGGAAGATGGAGTTCTTCCGTCGCCATCAGAGGTTCTTCCTGATATTCAGCATCCTGGCCGCCGAGGGGCGTTCCCGGATGCCCGTCTCCCTGTCGGCCAAGTGGAAGCGACGCTACCAGGCCTACATCGAGAAGCTCGCGGCGACCATCGCGGAAGGGACCGAGGGCGGCATATTCGTCGAAGAGGACCCGATGGCGCTGGCCATCTGCCTGGAAGGCATCACGAACGCCACGGTCGGCTACTGGGTCCACCTGGGGGGGCGGGAGCCCGAGCCGGCCGCGCCGGAGACCATCCAACGGGTGTTTCTGAGCGGGATTCTGAGAAGGTCGGAGGAACGATGAGTACGGGTGTCACAAGAGCGCTGTCCTGCCTCATTGCGGCACTGGTGTTACTCGGGTCTGGCGGTTGTCTTCCGTCCCGGGAGAGCATGTACTCGGAGCTCGCCTCAACTCGGCGCAGCTCCTACGCACGCTGGCGCGACGGGCGGGAGGCCGAGGAGGCCCTGCCGCGTCTGCAGGGCGAGCTGAGCATGGAGGACGCCGCCAGATTGGCGCTCGCCTACAACAAGGAACTGTGGCGGACGGTGCAGGAGAGG
>JASFTU010000233.1:0-4828 GCA_050050635.1 Candidatus Brocadiaceae bacterium | reverse complement strand
TGCACAAAGCCGGTCCCGCCGGAGTTCCCTTCTCTGATTCTGGACCGCCCCCCGCCGCCAGCCGCGCGTGGAGGGGACCGAACACGCATCATTTCATTCGCCCGCACACTCAGCCTGAGAGGCAAGAGGAGACCACAACGGAACAGACGACGACACGGACCGAACGCCGGAAACAGCGAGAGGGCGTGGTGGTGGATACTCACCGCCGCCTCTCGGAGAAACAAATCGACCTGGTAGATGAAGCTTCCCGCGAGATCCTGCAGGATCCGGGCCTGTTCTGCTACAACGAGCAAGCGGCACAGATCTTCCGGAAGGCCGGAGCCGAGCTGGAGCAGGAGGACGACTGCGTGCGCCTCCGGGTCCCGCCCCGGCTCATCGACGACGTGCTGGAGACTGCCCCTTCCACCGTCACGTTGGGCGCCCGCGATCCCGACAACCGGCTTATCCTGGACGCAGACGAGCCGCGGGTGCGGTTCGGCACCGGCAGCGAGACCAATATCTGGCTGGAGGTGGATTTCCAGGACGGCCGCCCCACCTTCACCCGCCGGGAGGGCTCGACCGAACGGCTCACCCTGGCGGCCCACCTGTGCGAGAATCTGGAGAACCTGGATTTCTTCATCCGCTGCGTCAACATCCGCGACGAGGAGGTCACGCGCCGAAACAAGGACGTCAATAAGCTGCTGGCCAGCCTCAACAACATTACCAAGCACGTGCAGGCCGGCCTGACCGGCCTCTCCGCCCTGGACGAATGCGTGAGGATGGGGCGGATAATCGCCGGGGGCGAGCAGGCCTTCCGCGACAACCCGGTACTCTCCTTCATCACCTGCGTCATCAAGAGCCCCCTCCAGGTCGTGCAGGACACCGCCACAAAGCTGATCGAGATATCCCGTCGACAGGTGCCGGTCGTCATCTCCAGCAGCCCGATGGGAGGCGCCACCGCCCCGTTCGACGAGTTCGGCATGGTGGCCCAGATCAACGCCGAGATCCTGGCCGGCGTGGCCCTCAACCAGCTCGCTGGCCCCGGCGCACCCGTCCTCTACGGCAGCGTGCCGGTCAGGACCAGCCTGGACAACCTGGACGACATGTACGCGGCCCCCAAGTTCAATCATTACCACATCGGTTGCGCCCAGATGGCGCGCCACTACGGGCTGCGCTGCTACTCCACGGCCGGCGTGGCGGACGCGGAGAAACCCCGAATTCAAGCCACAGCCGAGAAGATGCTGACCCACTGCTCCGTGCCCGGCAGCGGGGCTCAGTACGTCCACTATGCCTTCGGACTGCTGGAACGAACCAACGTCTTCTGCCCCGAACAGGCCGTGCTGGACGACGCCCACATCGGCATCGTCAAGTTCATGTTTCAGGAGCCGAACGTCTCCGAACAGGACAAAAGGGAGGTGCTGAAACAGATACGGCAGGTCATGCAGACCGACCACAAGACCTACATCTACAACCTGCCGCTGCCCACCAGGGAGCCTGTTTACGCCAAATATCCCCTCGAAGACGAAGAGGGAGACGCACTGCTGGCCGCCCATCGGCGCTATCACGAGATACTGGATGAACCCCACAGTCGGCTTCCCGAAGAAACCCGACGGGAAATAGAATCGAAAGTGGACGGCGTTCTTCCGCAGACACTGCAATAGCATCGGAGGTGCTCGAGATGTCAGGAGAACCCGACAACGAAGAACAGATGGAAGCATACTCGGAGGCCGTCAAGAGCGGCCTTTACGCCAAGAAATCCGGTCTGGTGGGCAAATACGACAACGTCCGCCGCTACTGGGAGGACGAAACCACCCGCACATTCCTCCGCCCACACCTGCTGAGCCTTCTGCGACGCCGCCGCTCACAGATGCAGCGGCTCCGCATTCTGGACCTCGGCTGTGGCAGCGCCGACGGCTATGAGCTGCTCCAGGGCGTCAGGGAACGCAACGCCGACCTGCGCGCCGACGAGGCCGAGCTACTTCAGCCCGACGTGGTGGGCCACTACAGGGGAGTGGACAAAAACGAGGACCTGCTTGACCAGGCCAGGGACATATACGGGGACGACCCCAAGATGCTCTTCCAGCAGGGCGACTTCAGCGAAGGCCTCCCCGTGGCAGAGGATGAGGAGCCCTATGACCTGTATTTCACCTCCTACGGGACCTGCTCCCACCACAACGACGACGAAACCATGATCCGCCTGCTGGCCCAAATAGCCGGGGCCACCCGGGACTACAGCCTCATCATGTGCGACTGGCTGGGCCGCTATTCCTACGAGTGGCAGACCCTCTGGACCGACGATTTATCCGAGAACCGAAACATGGACTACGTGCTCTCCTACATCTACGAGGAGGAGGAACGGGAGCGACGCCGGGACGAGCTGCAGCACCTCTGGCTCCGACTGGTCTGCCGCGAAGAAGTCCAGAACATGATCGAGGAGGCCTCCGGCAGGGCCGGAGTGGAGATACGCCCCCTGGCGGTGTTCGACCGCTCCATCTTCACCGGTCGGCACATGGACACCGGCGACTACAACCCGCACGCCCAGTCCATCCGCAAGACGGTCAACTCGCTCCACGAGTCGAACCATCGGACCGACCTGGACAGGCTCCTGGTCAACTATCTGCCCAAACCGGGCTTCCAGTTCCTCAACGGCCACTTTGAGCACCTGCAGATGTGCTGGAACACGCTGGTCAAATACACCGACCGGATGCTGGAGACCTACGAGCAGGAAAACCGGTCCCTGCCGGAAGACCTGCCCGGGCCCGGCGCCTCCTATCCGGACGCGCTCACCGAGATGATGGACCGCATGCGGCTGGTGGTCGAAGGCATCGGCTGGCTGGGCATGGGCCTGCCCCGTGAGAACGTCATCGAGCCCCAGCTCGGCTACTCGCTGCGCTACATGATGAACAACCTGCAGGAGGGCACAGGCTGTGCGCACGGCCTGGTGGCCATCCTGGAAGTGGACCGCACCGGCGGCTGATCCGGAACCATGATCACGTTCCAGGACGTTTCAAAAACCTATCCCGGCGGCGTCCGGGCCGTGAGAAACCTGACCATGGAGGTCAGGGAGGGGGAAACCCTCGTCCTGCTGGGCACCAGCGGCAGCGGAAAGACCACCACAATGAAGATGGTCAACCGCCTGATCGAACCCACCTCCGGCCGCATCCTCATCGAAGAGACCGACGTGATGGAGCGCGACCCCATCGAACTGCGGCGCAACATCGGCTATGCCATTCAGCACATCGGCCTGTTCCCCCACATGACCATCGGGGACAACATAGCCGTGGTCCCCGAACTGCAGAACTGGAGCCGGGACCGCATAGAGCGCAGGGTGGATGAACTGCTCACCATGGTGGGGCTGGCGCCGGGACAGTTCCGCGACCGCCACCCCGTTCAGCTCAGCGGAGGGCAGCGCCAGCGAGTCGGCGTGGCCCGCAGTCTGGCCGCCGATCCGCCCCTGATCCTGATGGACGAGCCGTTCGGGGCCCTCGACCCCATCACGCGGGAGGAGCTGCAGAACGAGTTCCTGCAGCTGCAGTCCGAGCTGCGCAAAACCATCATCTTCGTCACCCACGACGTGTTCGAGGCGGTCAGAATGGGCGACCGCATCGCCCTGCTGGACGAAGGTCGGCTGCAGCAGCTCTCCCCCCCGGCCCAACTGGTCGAGAACCCGGCCAACGAGTTCGTCGACGAGTTCCTCGGCCGCCATCGTTTCCAGCTCTCTCTGCTCACTCGAACGGTAGATGTCATGGTAAAGGAGTGTCGGACCCCGGAACGGGAACCCGAACAGATGCCGGACGAACGGCTCTCCTCCGCCGCCTCCCTCATCCAGGCCCTGGACACGTTCAAACGGACCGAGGCCGCCAGGCTTCCCGTCTACGAAGGAGATACACCGGTCGGCATCCTGACCAACGATGCGCTGCTGGAGGAGATAACCGGGGTGCTGGGCCGGACGGGACGTGACGACCGTTCCGGGGAGGACGCACAATGACCGATCTGAGCCCGTTGGCAATCGCCCTCGTCGACCCCGTGACCGGGTTCTTCCGGAAACTGGGCATCGACATCCTGACCCACGCGTTCGAGCACCTCGTGCTGGTGGTGGGGGCCATGACGATCGCCACGGCCGTGGCCCTGCCCCTGGGCATTTACCTCAGCCGCGACCGCCGGCCCAGGCTCACCGGCGCCGTCATGGCCGTCGCGGGCATGATCCAGACCGTCCCCAGCCTGGCCATGGTGGCCCTTGTGGTGGTGCTTTTCTACGCCATCAAGCTGCCCACCATCGGGCTGGCCCCCGGGCTGACCGCCCTGGTGCTCTACGCCCTGCTGCCCATCCTGCGAAACACCTACACCGGCATCCAGCAGGTGGACCCCTCCGTGGTCGAAGTGGCCAAAGGGATGGGCATGACCCCCACTCAGATATTGCTGCGGGTGGAGCTGCCCCTCTCCCTGCCGGTCATCATGGCGGGGGTGCGGATCTCCGCCGTCTGGACCATCGGCGTGGCCGCCCTGGTGGGACTGGTCGGCGCGGGGGGGCTGGGCAACCTGATCATCCGCGGCCTGCGCAACTATCAGATGGACTACATCCTGGCCGGCACGCTGCCGGCCGCCGCCCTGGCGCTGACCGGAGACTTCATCCTGCAGAAGGTGCAGGACTGGCTCACCCCGGCCGGGGTCGAGGAACAGGCCTCCCCCGCCTGAAAACCGAGGAGGAAGCTCACCGATGAAAATGAAACACCGTCTTATCATCGTCGTTCTCGGCGTCGCCGCAGTCGCCGCGCTCGCCCTCATCGGCCTCAAGCTCACCGGCCGCACCGCAGGCCCGGGTGCAGGTGGCAAAGACGCCCTCCAGCCC
>JASFTU010000232.1:0-4840 GCA_050050635.1 Candidatus Brocadiaceae bacterium | reverse complement strand
GCGGGTCCGTAACGGATTCTCACCGTTTTCCAGGGCCTCACATGGCCCGGCCTCGCCGACACACTATCTTCTACCACACCACACGACCGGATGCAACCGCAATCCCCGCTCATTCACATGGCGAGGATGCGGTCCATCGCGGCGCTCAGCTTCGCCAAGGCGTCCTCTTCCAGCCTGAAGAACTCCGCCACACAGGGCCCATCATAGCCGACGTCGCGCAGCTCGCGCATGACTGCCGGATAGTCGACATCCCCCTCCAGCAGTGCGCAGAAGCCTTCGAGTGTGCCCGCAGAGCGCCTGTAATCCTTGAAGTGGACGCACCTCACCCTCGGCCCCAGGATGCGTATCCAGTCCTCGGCGTAGCCGAACACGATCATGTTCCCCACGTCCAGGTAGGACCCGACCCGGTCCGAGCCGAAGCTGTCAATGAAGTCGCGTACCTCCAGAGGTGAGAGCAGCACGCGGTTCCACACGTTTTCGATGGCGAGGGTGACGCCCGTCTCCTCCGCCGTGGGAACCAGCGTGCCGATACCCTCTTTCATGCGCTCCATGGCCACGTCGTATGGGACATGCGCCTCCCCGTCCCCGCAGTCGAGCGTGCCGGGCACGACGAGCAACACCTCCACCCCCAGCCACGATGCCGCGCGGAGGCTCTGGCGCACCAGCTCCAGCCCTCTCCGGCGTACGCCTTCATCATCGTGGGTCAGCGGATAGCGCCAGCCCAGACCACTCGCCAGGCTGGTGATGCGGATGCCCTGCCGTTCGGCCGCCTCGATCAGCTCCGCGCAGTCGGCCTCGGTGCTCTCCGGCGTCACCAGTCCCTTCTTGCCGATCGCAGGCTCAATGCCCTGGAAGCCGTGTGCGCGCGCTTCGGCGAACAGCTCCTCGGCGGGACGCGTTTCGTTGTCTTTCAGGGCCCAAACGCTGATGCCTTTGAGCATCTCCTCGCCTCCACCCGAAAGGAAAGGGGCAACCGGCACAACCGCGCCGGCCGCCCCTTCTTCATCAGGAGTCCTGTTCTTACTTTCTCTGGAGACCCTCGCTGCGCACCAGACCGATGACCTCCTGCGGTCCCAGCCCGGAGACCGCCAGAGCACCCGCGGCGGCCTCGCGCAGAGGTTGACTGCCCTCAGACAGGGCGGCTTTCAGCGCCTCCAGCGCGTCAGGAGATGGCTTCGCGCCGGTCCGCGCCATCACCGCCGCCATGGCCTCGCAGGCTCCCACCTTCAGCTCAACGACGTCATCACCGGCAACAACCTGGCTCAGCGGCGGCAACGCCGCCTCGGACCCGAATGATGCCAGCGCACTGATCGCCGCGCCGGTTACCTCGTCGCGGTAGCCCCGCAGCGCCCTGGTCAGGCCCGGCTCGATCGCGCGGAGCGGGTATGCGGTGTCCGCTGCCGCCATGCCGTCCAGGGCCCGCACCGCCTTGAGGACGAGTTCCTCCTCCTGGTCCGTGAAGGCGGAACGGCTCTCGGCAAGGATGGTACCCTCGATGATCGGCTGGAGCTTCGCCTGCCGGATGTCGTCCGCCGACAGGATCGCTTCGACGCCCTCGTAGGAGGCCACGTCGGCAACCGCTCCCCGCGGCCCGAGAACGACGTAGACCGGCAAGCCCTTCGTCCTGGGATCCTGTCTGAGAGCGCCCAGGACGCGCCCGAACACCGGATCCGGCGCGCTTCCCGAAAGGAAGGCCGCATCCACGGAGGGCTCCAGTGAGAGTGCTCCCTCGATGCTCCCCTCGTTGACCCCTGTCTCGATGGTCACCACGCCGTGACTCCGCAGGATGTCGGCCAGCGTGTTGCGGGTCTGGAAATCGTCTATCAGGATGAGGGCTTTCCGCGCGGTGGCGGAGTTCAGGGCGGCGCTCATCACCTGCATGATCTCCTCCGGAGGCCCGCAGGTGCCCGCAGGACATGATTCCACCAGAACGATAGAGGCGTTGTAGCGCACGTCCTTGCTGCCCGAATCCAGCGCCTGAACAAGGGCATCAACGGTCGCAGCGTCCGGCAGGCCGCCTTCGGCGGCCAGCTTCGCGCCGAGCATCTTCACCAGGTAGAGGCTGGCCCTACCGTCCGCAGCATCCAGCGTAAGCTCCAGCGCCTCAGCGACGACCGGCGTGCTGAGAAGCCGCAGCACGACGGGGACCCGAACCGCGAACTGCTCGGCGCGCGCGGCGGCGTCCTCGCGCTGCTCTTCGGCCAGCTCCTCGCCGCCGAGTCCGAACTCCGCTGAGCTGAAGTGCTCGCACAGCCCCATCTGGCGAACCAGCGCTGCCCCGAGTATGGCCTGAAGCGGCGCCTCATCCGGCGCCATCGCCAGCCCTTCGAGCGCCACTTCGCCGGCCATCCGGGCGTAGAAGAGGTAGTTGGGGACCTGCTCGTAAGTCACCTTCTGCGGGAGCGCCCCACCGCGGGGATTCCACTGCCAGATGTCGCCACTCATGCCGAAGGTGTAACCGACCCGGTCAGCCCGCTGGAAGAGATACGCTTTGCCGAACTCGACGTACTGCTCAACGGCCGATCCGAGCTCCGCCGGCGCAGAACCCGTCAGCGACTCAAGAGCCTTTGCGGCGGCCCGCCGAACGGGTTGCGCCGCTCCTTCATCCTCCCAGGCTGCCATCAGTGCCGGCACGGCGCGCTCATCGCCAATCTGCCCCAATACCCCGGCCACGCGGCTGCGCAGGAGGGGATCGTCGCTGTTGCGAAGCACCTCGATCAACGGCAGACACGCGTCCCTCTGCATGCCGGCCAGCAGGGAGACCGCCCGTCCCACGACGTGCTGTTCGTCGGGGGCCTGGCTCTGCAATACAGGCAGGACGTAGGGCACGGCGTACGGACCGTGTCGTTTCAGCGCCACCTGTGCATTGCCGTAGGCTTCCGCGTCTTCGGAGGTGAACTGAGCGATCAGCTCATCGGGCTCCACCACCGTGCGGCCCTTCTCCCGTACTGCGCGCATCATCAGCTCGACAAGGGCCTCCGCCTGGGGGCCGAGCTCCTCGCGCTGCTTCATCTCAAGGAGCACGCCCATCTCGGCCCTGTCGCGCATCCTCAGTGCCGCGTGCATGCCCGGCTCCATGCTCAGCAGTTCGTCGAACACCCCTCGGGCTTCGGCGTACTCCCCCGTCTGGTAGGCAGTCATCCCCTTCTGGAAGAGCTCGACAGCCTTAGCATCCTGGGCCTCGTCCGCATGGACGAGCCCGATAGAACACACCAGAAACGCAGCCGCCATAGCAAACGCCGCTCCCCACCGCTTAGCATGCTTGCACATGGGTAACTCCTTATCGAATGCCCGGAGATGCCCGGCTCTATTCCAATCCAGTATGCTAACTGCGGCGGGGCCCGTCGCCCCGCTTCACAGGTAGCCTTCCTCCAGCTCGACCAGGTCCGCGTAACGCTCTCGGCGCCGCACCAGCCGGCAATCCCGGCCCTGGACCAGGACTTCCGCCGCCCGTGGTCGGCTGTTGTAGTTAGAGCTCATGGTAAAGGCGTAAGCCCCGGCCCCGAACACCGCCAGCAAATCCCCGGGCTGCACTGGCGGCAGAGGCCGGTCCTGAGCCAGGAAATCGCCCGTCTCGCAAACGCCGCCCACGATGTCCACGATCTCTGTTTCGAACCCTTCGTAGCCGTCCCGGTCCGGCTCCATCACGTCCGGCATGCCCGCCGTGCCGCTCACCGGCCAGATCCGGTGGAAGGCACCGTAGAGGGTCGGCCTCATCAGGTCGTTCATCGCTGCGTCACACACCACGAACCTTTTGCCGTACTCGTTCTCCTTGCGATAGAGAACCCGTGACAGCAACAGGCCGCTGTTACCAGCAATGTACCGACCCGGCTCAATGATAACGACACAGCGCAGTTTTTCAAGATAAGATTTCAGCGCCGCCGCGTAGTCAGCCGGCCCGATCACCTCTTCGCCCGTGTAGGATATGCAGTATCCGCCGCCGAGGTTGAGGTGGTCCAGCTCGAATCCGGCCCCGCGCAACCGCCCCATCAGAGCGGTCAGCTTCTGCAGCGCCTGCTCGTACGGCTCGGTGCTGTGGATGGGCGAGCCCAGGTGTACGTGCAGCCCCCGGACCGCCACGCCGGACCAGTCCGCCGCCTCCCGCACAAGTTCCTCAGTTTCGTTAATACCTATACCAAATTTCGTCTCCCCTTTGCCAGTAGTGGTCTTCCGGTGCGTCTGCGCGTCCACGTCCGGGTTCACCCGTATGGCCACGCGGGTCTCGGTGCCCAGACGCCGGGCGACGCCGTCTATCTGCTCCAGCTCGCCGCGGGACTCGACGTCGAACATATAGACGCCCTCGCGCACCGCGTACTCGATCTCATCGGCCGTCTTGCCGACACCCGCGAAGACCACCCGCCCGGCGTCCGCCCCCGCCCTGAGCACGCGATACAGCTCGCCGCCGCTCACCACGTCGAAGCCGCTCCCCTCCTCGGCCAGCAGCCGAAGGACAGACAGGTTGCTGCATGACTTCACCGAGAAGCACACCAGGGGGTCCCATCGCCCGAAGGCGTCGCGGATGGCGTGGTAGCGGCTGCGAAGGGCGGACGCGCTGTAAACGTAGGTGGGCGTGCCGAACTCCGCCGCGATGCGTGCCGCAGGCACGGCCTCGCACTGGAGTTCGCCATCCCGGTAGTGGAAGCAGTCCTGAGAAGTCAACACACCGCCTCCCGGCAGAAATGAGGAAGATCGCCCGTGATGCCCCGATTCCGGCAAAACAACGGATTCAGAAAGGATACCGCAAACAGCGGGAAAGTCAACCGGTGTCGCCCAGCAACTGGAGGGCCTCTCCCAGCTTGCTGACGGTGTGGAGCCGACCGCCGAAGCTGCCGGCGGCCTT
>JASFTU010000231.1:0-4847 GCA_050050635.1 Candidatus Brocadiaceae bacterium | reverse complement strand
CGAGCAGGCGGCGCCTGTGGGTAGCGGCGGGAGCGGTGCCCGCCGCGCGCCGGTGCAGCTACCGGGAGCTGACTCTCTTCGGCGAGCCGTAGCCCCCCTCATATGTCACGCGCCTTCCCGCCGGGCCGGCCGCATTCCTCCAGCCAGTCAAGGACGCCGCCGAGGCTGCCGACGGCTGCGCAGACGGCCGTGTCCGCAGCGCCGTAGTAGAGATGGATCGTATCCCCGTCGTCTCCGAGCGTCATCCCGCAGGGGAAGACCACGTCGGGCACGTCGCCGACTCTCTCGTAGGGCTCACTCGGGCCGAACATCCATTCATCGCTTCGCAGAAGCACCTCCCGAGGGTCCTCCAGGTCGAGCAGGGCGGCGCCCAGGCGGTAGATTGAGCCCGCCGCCGTCTCGCGCACTCCGTGGTAGAAGATCAGCCAGCCTCTGTTGGTTTCCAGCGGCGGCGTGGAGAGGCCGATCTTGCGGGCGTCCCACCACGCCCCCCGCCTGGCCTCGAGGAGTATCCTGCTCTCGCCCCAGTGGCGCAGGTCGGGGGAGAAGGAAAGCCAGATGTGGGCCGGCCGGTCGAGCGCGATCGGTCGGTGAAGGATCGCCCAACGTCCCCCGAAGCGCCGCGGGAACACCGCGGCGTCCTTGTCGTCCGGTGTGAGAACCATGCCCAGACGGTGGAAGCTCCGGAAGTCCTCCGTATGGGCCAGGGACACTCCCGGGCCGCCCAGCGAATAGGAGGTGAAAGTCACCATGTGGTGCTCGGGCTCTTCCAGCCAGGTGATCCGGGGATCCTCGATGCCCCAGATCTCCTCCGGGTAGTTGATCGGGTCGGGGATGAGGGTCGGTTCGGTGTCGATCGCCCAGTCGGTCAGGCCGTCCCCGGTTCGGGCGGCGCAGAGATGGGAGATGCCCCGCATGTCCTCTGCCCGCACCAGCAACAGGGTCTGCCCTGAGGGCAGCCGCGTCGCTCCTGCATTGAACACGCTGTTGACCGGGTAGGGCCAGTCATCCGCGACGAGCAGCGGGTTGAGTTCGCTACGTTCGAACAACCGGGGTCCACCCGTTCTGCGCTCAACTTCCATGCTGATGCTCCCTTTTCCGACGGGTTCGTGGGTCCGGTGTATCCACACGCTGGCCGCGGGCGACCCGTGAGGAGGGCCTGCAGGCCGGCGCCCCATGAATTCTACGTCGGGTACGCTCGGCCTGTAAAGCAGCACCCCGTTCCAGGCGGCAGGAAGTCCTGCGCTTTCCGTCCGGGCCGGAGTGGGGTAGGCTGGAGGTACCAGTCAGCAGGGGGCAATGCGATGAGGGGATCGATTCTGTGTTTCATGGTGCGTGCGTTGGTGGTCTCTGCGGTCGTGCTTGCTTCAGGGGCTGCCGCCGGACCGGCACCCCAACGCATCACGGTGGACGACTTCGAGTCAAAGGCGACCTCCGCCGGACTTCCGGCGGGCTGGGAGGAGCTGTATTTCGAGAAGATCCCGGGTCACACGACCTACACGGTGCGGCAGGAGGGCGGTGATCGGTTCCTGCATGCCGAGGCCCGTCGGTCCGCATCGGGGCTGGTGAAACGGCTTTCCGTCGACCTGCAGGAGTACCCTCTGCTGAAGTGGCGCTGGCGCGTCCCGGCCACCCTCCCCAAGGGCGATGCCCGGAGGAAGTCTGGAGACGACTATCCCGCTCGCCTCTACGTGAACTTCCGTTACGATCCCGAACGGGTCGGCTTCTGGACGAGGCTCAAGTACTCGCTGGCGAAGAAGAGGCTCGGCGAGTATCCGCCCCTCCACACGGTCAACTACATATGGGCGAACAAGCTGGAGCGGGGCACGTTCCTCCCGAACGCTTTCACCGACCGCGCGATGATGATCGCCGTCCGGAGCGGCGACGAGGACACCGGGCAGTGGCTGAATGAGAGCCGGAACGTTTACGCCGATTACAGGAGAGCATTCGCGGAGGAGCCCACCCGAGTGATTGCCGTGGCGGTGATGACGGACACGGACAATACGGGGTCGGCGGCCAGCGCAGACTACGACGACATTCGCTTCGAGGCGCCGCCAGACGAGAGTCGCCGGTAGCGCGGGCACGTGCCTACGGGCGCTCTTCCAGATCAGTGGGGCTTTCGCGTTCCGGTTGGCGCTCCTCGGGGTGCTTCCTGCCGATTTCGCGGGTCCGGGCCGAGCCGGCGCGGTCGCGCCGTCGGGCGCGCCAGCGCCCCACGACCCACGCCAGCAGCACGATCAGTGCTGCGCCACCTCCGACGTAGAGAAGCGTTCTCAGGACTCCCATCGCTCTCCCGGCAGTTACTCGGGTTGCGGCTTCAGTCTCTGCCCACGAGCGCCCGTGCCTTCGCAGCGATCTCGTCCACGGCGAATCCCAGACCGTTGAGGACCTCCTCGCCCGGTCCCGACGCTCCGAAACGCTCCAGGGCCAGCACCTCGCCCTCGTCGCCGGCGTACCTGTGCCAGCCGGTGGGCGAGCCGGCCTCCACGACAAGTCGTCTGCGGAGTGAGGGCGGGAGGACCGACCGGCGGTAGTCCTGGGGCTGTTGCTCGAACAGCTCCCAGCACGGGAAGGCCACGACGCGGGCGCCTATGCCCTCTTCGGCCAGTAGTTCGGCTGCCTGTAGCACGCGGGCGACCTCCGAACCGCTGGCCATGAGGATGACGTCGGGTTCGCCCTCCTCCGGGTCGCACAGCACGTAGGCCCCCTTGTGCAGTAGCTCGGCGGGCGCACTCTCGTTGCGCTCCAGCACGGGGAGTTTCTGCCGGCTGCAGACGATGGCCGTCGGGCCTTCCACATTCAGCATGGCCGCCCGCCAGGCCTCGCGTGCTTCGTTGGCGTCGCTCGGGCGGACCACCGTGCAGTTCGGCATGGCGCGCAGCGTTGCCAGGTGTTCGACCGGCTGATGAGTGGGACCGTCCTCGCCGACGCCGATACTGTCATGCGTGAACTGGTAGATGACCGCCGCCTCGGAGAGGGCCGCGAGGCGGATGGAGGGCCGTGCATAGTCGGAGAAGACGGTGAAGGTGGAGCCGAACGCCCTCAGGCCGCCGTGGCGCACGATCCCCGTGCAGGCGGCCGCCATCACGTGCTCGCGCACGCCGAACCGGATGTTCTGGTGCGCGAACTCGCCCGGTGCCATGCTCAGCCTGTCGCCGGGCAGTGTGCGCGTGGAAGAGCCCAGGTCAGCGTCTCCGCCGATGAGCTGCCAGCAGTTGCCGCGGAGCACTTCGAGGGCATCGCCCGCGGCACTGCGCGTGGCCACGGGGCCATCCTCGGGTTGCCAGACCGGCATGTCGGCGTCCCAGCCCTCGGGCATTTCGCCGGCCCACGCCTGCTTCCACTGGCGGGCCGGCTCCGGGTACTCGGCGGCGTACCGCTCGAAGCCCTCCTCCCATTCGGCGTGCGCCTTCCGGCCCTCTTCGGCCACCTCTGCGAAGCGCTCACGCACCGGCTCCGGCACCAGGAACATCTCACCCTCCGGCCAGCCCAGGTTGCGCTTGGTCTCCTTGAGTTGCTCGGCGTCGAGCGGCTTCCCGTGCACCTCGTGGGTATCCTGGAGAGGGCTGGCGTAACCGATGTGCGTGCGGCAGACGATCAGGGACGGCCGGTCCTCCGCAGACTGAGCCGCCTCGACGGCCTCGGCGACGGCCTCGAAGTCGGTGTCCGCGTTTTCCACCCGGAGCGTGTGCCAGCCGCACGCCTCGAACCGGGCGGCCGTGTCGTCGGTGAACCACTCGCTGGTCGGTCCTTCAAGGGAGATGTCGTTGGAGTCGTAGAGCACGATCAGCCTGCCCAGGCCCAGGTGGCCCGCCATGCTGGCCGCCTCGTGGCTTATCCCCTCCATCATGTCGCCGTCACTGGCCAGCACGTAAGTGAAGTGATCGACGATCTCGTGTTCCGCGCGGTTGAAGCGCGCGGCCAGGTAGCGCTCGGCGATGGCCATGCCGACCGCGTTGCCCAGTCCCTGCCCCAGGGGCCCGGTGGTGACCTCGACGCCCGGCGCGCACCGCGCTTCAGGATGCCCGGGTGTCATGCTGCCGAGCTGGCGAAAATCCTTCAGCTCCTGCATCGGCAGGCCGTATTCGCACAGGTGCAGCATGGCGTAGAGGAGGGCGGAGGCGTGGCCCGCCGACAGGACGAAACGGTCGCGATCGGCCCACTCGGGGTCGTCGGGGTCGAACCTCATAGCCCGCGTCCACAGTGCATAGGCGATGGCAGCGCAACCCAACGGTGCGCCCGGATGGCCGGAGTCGGCCGCGTGAACCATGTCGATCGACAGCGTGCGGATGGTGTTGATGCACAGCTCGTCCGGGCTCATGTCGTCAAGGCTCATAGTGTCTCCTCAAGGGGGCTCGAGTGAGCCGTGTTCGGCGGTTTCGGGTGCTCGCCCGCAGATCGTCCGTTATAGTAATAGATGAAACGTGAGCGTTCCAGTTCCGGGGCGCCTCGCCTGTCCGCAGGGCATTGAGGCGGTTCTCAGACCGGGAGGAGGCCATCATGCGGATCGCTGTCGGCGCCGACCACGCGGGTTACCTGCTCCGGCGCGCGATCATCAAGGCGCTGAAGGAGGACGGGCACGAAGTGCTGGACATGGGCACGGACAGCCCCGAGTCGGTCGATTACCCGGACTACGCCAGGGCAGTCGCCGAGTCCATCCAGGAGGGGAGGGCGGAGCGCGGGGTGTGCATATGTGGAAGCGGCGCCGGCGTCGCCATGACCGCCGCCAAGTTCAAAGGTATCCGCGCGGCCACCGTCCACGATTGCTTCACCGCCCACCAGGCCGTGGAGCACGACGATCTCAACGTGCTGTGTCTGGGCTCACTGGTGGTGGGCGAGTGGCTGGC
>JASFTU010000230.1:0-4852 GCA_050050635.1 Candidatus Brocadiaceae bacterium | reverse complement strand
CGGCACTCCGGAATTCGCGCGAGACGTGGAGCGCCTGCTGGAGGAACTGGCCGCGGTGAACCCCTTCCCACAGCCCCTTGAGCTCACCGATGTCGCGCCCATCAAGGCGCTATGGGACCTTCGGCAGGAGGGAAAGCGCGGCGCGCCCGAGGACGAAGCGGAGTACGGCCCTCATCTCGATGGCCCCAACACGCCCAGAGCTCTCGCCGTGATCCGGAAGGCGCTCGCGCGCGCGGGCATGCTTGACGCCAGCATCCCTGAGCGTCATAGGGAGTACATCATCGAGGTGGACCCGCGGATGGCCCCGGTCGTGACCGTTGGGCGCGGGCTATGGGTCGTCAGCGGGGAGCTGAAGGTGAGGGTGCTCGTGGAGGACGAGAACGGTCGCTCCGTGCCGGTAAGCAAGGGAGCAGTCGAGCTGTGGGGGATGCCGACCCAGACAGATGAGCGCCCCTACCTGTTGAGCACCGGCGCCATCCCCGGGAAGGGCCAGCCCGTGGTGTTCAGGGACATGCCCATCGGGGCGGTCGAAGTGCGGACGAAGGACAAAGACGGCAGCACGGTGGAGAAGCGCGCACAGTTGACACTGGAGCACAACGAGCTGACGATCCGCTTGGCTGGTGAGCAAACGGATGACGCTGCCGTCGTCGCCGACGATGACGAGACCGTGGACGACACGGCGAACGTGCCTCCCCTGGTCCTGACGAAGGTCTCCCTCCGCCGCACGACCATCACGCCCGCGGGGGGCGAGGATAGGTCCCAGGCAGAGCTGCAGGCGTTGGGCGCCTCGGGCGCATCTCGGCTCCGGAATGCCTCCGTGGACGTGGCAGTGGCCCTCGATGTTCCCCTGCGGCTCCACCCGGGGCAGCGCTTCTCGATGGCAGCAGACATGCGCTGCCGGGCCGTCACAGGCCGGGAGCCGATGTCTGTTCGTCTCACGGTGTCGCCGGACTCCCGACCGCACGACGCGGCGATCACACTGCCGGCGGGAACGTCCACGGTGCGCGACCTCAAGTGCGCCGTGGACTACACGTACAGGTATGTGGGCCAGAAGTCGTACGAGTGGAATTTCCTCTACGACATGCGCGCCCGCCACGGGGTGCCGAGGAGCGACAGGTACAACGAACGGATCGTCAAGCTGGTCATCAAGTCCGATCTGGAGCCGTCCTTCGAGGGCATCGAGCTCGCCGACCAGGGCGTCACCCAGGTCTCGGGCGAGCTGCCGAGGTTCAGGCGGGCGCCGAACTCCTTTGTCATTGAGGCCGCGGTCGAGCAGGGCGGGAGGAAGCTCCTCCGACTCGAGTTCGACGCCATCTACGACCTGGCTGGCGGGGCGACGTTCTCTGCATTCGATCTCGGTAGCGCGCCCATCTCGGGAGGGGGAGGCGGTGTGGACAGGGGGCTGGGTGGCGGCACGGGCGGCGACGACCGGCCACCATACATTGCACCACCATCGCCCCCTGGCGGCGCGGTCACTCCAGGTGACGCCCGTGTACAGGCAGCCGATCCGCTGGCAGTGCTGCGCTCGCCGCGGCCGTGGACCGATCCGCGCGTCCGGCGAGCCATTGACAGCTTCCTGAGCCGGACCAAGCCGGGCGTCAAGCCCCGCGAGGGCGTCCCCGACACGTGGCGCTGGACATCGTGGGGCCAGGCCGTGGGCCCGGGCGTCAACGCCCCACAGGCGCCGGACAGCGGCGGGATGGGGCGCCATCAATACCTCTACGTCCAGGCGGGGAGCTGGGGATCGCGACACCACGGCACGCTCCGGCAGTACATCGAACGATTCCTCCGGGGCGAGCCAACGACGCGAGCTACCGAAGGAGGAGGCGGCCTCGGCAGCCTCATCCGCGGCGGCGTTCCGGGCGCCGGACCGGGAGAAGATCCGCAGCGAGGCGACCCATTCGTCGGGACCTGGCGTGGAACCCTGACAACGTGGCCCAAGATGAAGGACCTCTTCGGCAAGTGGACGGAGTTCCGCACCGACCAGGAGAAGCGGGACATAGAGTTCGTCATCACGGAACGCGGCGACCAATTGAACTTGAGCACGCGGAACTTCCCCCAGCACTTCTCGGGCGGACTGATGCGATCCGGCGTCAGCACCTACGGCCCCCAGTCCACACAACTGAAGCGAGCCAATCCCCGGACCATTACTGCCACGATCAGGGCCGACATTCCGGAGCGGCTCGCCGACTCCCGCACCTCCCACCCGGACCGGCTCTGCCGCAGCGAGGCCATCCTCACGCTCGCGCTGATGGGCGGGAATCAACTGAAGTTCACCTACGAGGGCAAATGGTGGGACCACATCATGACACTCGAGAAGCCCCCGAGGCCCGAGGAGCCGGGGCTCATAGTCTACGGTGACGCAGTGCTGACGGGCGCCAAGAGCAAGAAGAAGTGATCCGGAGGGCTCGCCATGCGCACTTCTCTCGCAGTCCTGCTGCTCGTCTGTCTCGCCGGTGGAGCCCGCGCCGAGGGCTTCGCCGGTTTGACGCCCGGCCGTTCGACTCGCGCAGATGCGGAGCAACAGCTCGGAGAGGGCACAACCCAGGATGGACTGCTGTGTTTCCCGGGTGAGCGTTTCGATGCCAGGGACGTTCGGGTTCGAGTCGCAGATGGCACGGGAGTTATCGAGTCAATCCTCATCCGACCCGCGCAGCCTCCGCCGCGCCAGAAAGTGCTCGGCTGGTTCGGGGCGGTGGATGCGGCGCTGAGCGTGAAGGAGGGGCAGGATCGGCTCGAGACTGTCGTGCCGGGCATGGTGCAGATCCGGGTCCGTGATGGCAAGGTGACGGAGCTCGCATATCTGCCTCGGTCGGCGGTGCTGAAAAGTGTCCGGGACGCGGCCGTGCAGCAGGCGGCAGCGGGCCATGTGGACGAGGCCGTATCGACGCTGGCACATGTCATCCGGGCCGAGCCGACGAACGCGAATACGCACTTCACCATTGGCGCGATCTTGCAGAACAGCGAGAGACCACAGGAGGCCCTCCTGGCAGTGCAGCGAGGGCTGGAAGTCTCGCCCCTGAACGAAGAGGGTGAGCTGCTCCGGGCGTTCATCGAGGGCGACCTTGCGATGCCTCGACCCGGGTGGCTTGGTGCACATTGGCATGGCCGCGACGTCGCGGAGGTGTTCGCTGACACGCCGGGCGGCTCGGTGCTGAAGCCGGGGGACCGGCTGCTCGCGGTCGATGACGACCGGGTCAAGGGGCACGAACATGCCGCCGAGCTCCTGCACGGTATCGGGGCCGGGTGGGAGGCGCGCCTCCGCGTGCGGCGGGATGGACGCGAGGTCTCGGTCCGGGCGAGGGCCATCGACCCCAGACGATACCTCCAGAGCATGGAGGCCCCTGAAGACGAGCTCGAACAGATCCCCGTTCTTGTGGCGGGCGGTGATTTGACGGCGGCCATCAAGCTGCTCGGCGACCGCTTCGAGGCCCCGCGGCCGGCGCCCGTTCTGTACGAGCTCGCCATCCTCACCCAGCGCCTGCGGCTGCAGAATGGCCTGAAGGCATGGAGGCTGTTCCTGGAGCGCGCCGACGACGAAACGCCCAAAGGACAGCGAGAGCATGCTCGCGAGGCCGCCGCGGCGATTGAAGCGCGACTTCCTGTGTACGAGAAGGCCCTTGAGTCTCGCCGGGACAGGAAAGACAACGAGGCTTTGCGGCTCCTGCAGGAGATGGAGCCGTACGGATGCGGGATATCGTGGATGGCCCTGGGGTCGTGCCTCCGCGACCTGAAACGGCACGGCCCGGCGGCCGAGGCGACTCTGGCGGGCCTCGGCTGGTTCGCGGACGCCTACCTGGGCTGGAACATCCTGGCATCGTGCTACGAGACCTTCGACCTGGACCGATGCCGCGCCGCAACCGTGCGCGCGCTTCGGGCGATGGATCGCTGGGGCGGCAAGCCCGTGGCGCAGAAACACCGGGACGAGGCGCTCCAGCGCAAGCAACGAGTGGAGGAAGCGATGCACCTCCGAATACTGGGCGATCGCTGCGCGGAGGCCGGACTGTGGCGGCGGGCCATCGAGCAGTACCGAGCGGCTGCGTCACTGATACCCGGGAGCCAGGAGCTGGCGCTTCTGCAGGCCGGGCACCCGACGCCGGACGCGAGCGAACGGGACGCGGCTATCGCCGTGCTGGAGAGGGCGCTCGCATCGGGCGAGACGCCCATCAGCAGCCAGGTCCGTGAGGCCTTGGCAACGGCTGGCCGCAGGGCAGGAGGCTCATCAGAATGAAGTCATCTCTCTCGTGGGTCGCGGGACTGTGCCTTGTGGTAGCGGCACTGATTGCCGGCTGCCCGAGAAGACAGCCTGGTGTGGGAGGCGGCCACGGCAAGGTGGACGACGTGACGCTGTCCGCCGATCAGACTGTGCTGATCGTGGGGGAGACCATGGACATCCACGCCATGGCGTTCATCGCCAGGGGCGCGGTCACGGCCACGGACAGCGCCACCTGGCAGGTGCAGCCCTCGGACGTCGCGCGGATGGCCAGACCCGGAACACTGCAGGGGCTGGAGAGCGGTAAGGTGACCGTGACCGCGACGCTGGATGGAGTCCAATCGAACGTACTGGAGATCGAGGTGCTGCACGCTCCGCCACCA
Source organism: Candidatus Brocadiaceae bacterium (assembly GCA_050050635.1). Classification (GTDB taxonomy): domain Bacteria; phylum Planctomycetota; class Brocadiia; order SM23-32; family SM23-32; genus JASFTU01. Next base: position 256 of record JASFTU010000230.1, on the reverse strand, counting down.
CCGCCAGACCCAGAGAGTGGAGCAAGTGAGGAAACCGCGAGGTAGGCACATCCGTCTGCCGATACTCCTGTGCCCTGCCTCTACGACACCAACCCAATTCCCGCCGCCGCGGCCACCTCCCCGTCGGCGTCGATGGGCAGCACGCGCATGACCTCGTCCAGCGACGTGTCCCCCGACAGCAGCTTCCGCACCGCCTCGGACCGCATCGGCCGCATCCCGGCAGCCTCCGCCGTCCGCTGCAGCGACTCCTCGTCTG
>JASFTU010000229.1:0-4855 GCA_050050635.1 Candidatus Brocadiaceae bacterium | reverse complement strand
GAAGGTTATCCCGAAGACCGGAATGGCATCGCGGTTCGCTTCGTCGCCGCAGGGGGAGACGTGCTCATCGACGACGTGGAGATCTGGAAGGAAGAGCACCACGCGAACCCGACGGCTTTCCGTGATCAGCTGGTGGACCTGGTGCAGGAGCTTAACCCCGGCACCCTCCGCCACCTGCAGATGGGCGGCAGCGACCTGGAGAACAACCTGCGCCCGCGGCTGGAGCAGATGGGCTGGACGCGGAACTTCGGCAACCTCATCAAAGACAGTCAGAACGGGGCTTCGAAGTACGATTTCAACCTCCATGACTACTACGAGCTTTGCGAACACGTGGGGGCCGACCCCTGGTACTGCCTGCCCGGAACGCTCCATCAGGAGGAGATACCGAAGCTGATGGAGTACCTCGGTGCGCCGTCGGACGTCGGCTACGGCAAGAGGCGCGCGGAGCTGGGCCACCCCACGCCGTGGACCGACGTGTTCGATCACATCTACGTCGAGTTCGGCAACGAGGCGTGGAACCCCGGAGGCTACGCGACCGGTTCGTTCAACGGTCCCGACCACTGGAAGGACATGATCGGACTGGCAAAAGACTCGCCCTACTATGCTCGCAACATCGCGTTTGTAGCCGGCATGCAGGCCGGCAGCACGTGGTTGACCGGGCGCATACTGGAGGACGTGCCGAACGCTGAACTCTATGCCATCGCCCCTTACCTGATGAACGGCACGCGCCAGGAGTACGTGGCGCACCTGGAGAGCGATGATGAGCTCTTCCGGTGGGTCTACGCGTACACGATCCGGCGCGTGATGGAGCCGGTTGGGAGGGTGTACAACCATCACCAGAAGACGGCGGAGGCGGGAAAGGGGCTCGCCATATATGAGCACAACTTCCACATGACCCATCCCTGGCCGGACGAGGGCGGCGTGCCCATGGAGAAACGAAACAGGATCCACGCATCCATCGGCGGCGGGATCAACATCATCAACGACGCGCTGATGATGATGCGCGAACGCCGCATCCGCGCGCAGTGCCAGTTCAACCTGAACCAGAAGAACTTCTTCCACAGGGTCAAGCTCTGGGGCTTTGTCCCGGGTCTCAACAGGGATCAGCGTTACCGGCCCACCTTCCTGGCCGAAAAGATCGCCAACGGCATCATCGGCGGCGACATCGTCAGGACAGTACACAGCGGCGCCGGGCCCACCTTCTCGGCCACCGGCCACTTCGAAGACGACCGCGACAGTGTCCAAGCGTACGAGGATGTCCCGACGCTGTGGAGCTACGGCTTCCGGGAGGGCAGCCGACGCGGCCTGATCCTGTTCAATCTCGACACGCAGAGGCCGCACCGCGTTTCGGTCAACTTCGCCGGCCAGGTCGGCGGCGAAGGCGCCACAGCACAGTGGCTTACGGCCGATAGCATCGCGGCCAACAACGAGTACGAGACCGGTGAGCCGCAGGTAGAGATCCGCGAGGAGCAAATGCCCGATTTCCATTCCGGCACGACCCTTGAACTCCCTCCGTTCTCGATGGTCGGCCTGGAATGGCAGCTGGAGTAGCAGGCCCGCGTGCCGCGGCCAGCCCCACTTCCAGGGCCATCAGGATGAAGACGAATCAGGCGCAGCAGGTGAAGATCGTGGTGCTCGATGGTCATGCACTCAACCCGGGTGACCTGAGCTGGGATGGCCTCCGGGCACTGGGAGAGTGCGGGATCTACGAGCACACTCCCCCTGATCTGACCATCGAGCGGGCGTCCGGCACAGACATAGCGCTGACAAACAAGACCGTGATGGATCGGCCCGTGATCGAGGCCCTGCCCGAGCTGCAGTACATCGGCGTCCTGGCCACCGGCTACAACAGCGTGGACGTTGATGCCGCGCGCGAGCGAGACGTCCCCGTGACCAACGTACCGGACTACGGCACGCAGTCGGTCGCCCAGATGGTGTTCGCGCACCTGCTGGAACTGACGCATCACGTGGGCCGCCACGCGGAGACAGTGCGCACGGGGAAGTGGACGCGGAGCGAGGACTTCTGCTACTGGGACTACCCGCTGGTTGAGCTGACGGGCCTGACGATGGGCATCGTCGGCTTCGGCAAGATCGGGAGGGCGGTCGCGGAGCTGGCGCTCGCGTTCGGAATGTACGTCCTCGCGTGCGATGTCTCCCCACCCGCCGAGGCACCCGACGGGGTGCGCCTGGCGCACCTGGACGCCGTGTTCGCCGAATCCGACGTCGTCACACTGCACGTGCCCCTCACGCCGGAGACGGAGCACCTCGTGAACGCCGACAGACTGGCTCTGATGAAGCCCACGGCATTTCTCATAAACACCAGCCGGGGCGCGGTGGTGGATGAGCAGGCACTGGCCGATGCACTGGAGGGCGGGCGCCTCGCCGGGGCAGGCGTGGACGTGCTAACCTCGGAGCCGCCGTCGCCGGATAACCCCCTGCTGTGCGCCCCGAACTGCCACGTGACGCCTCACATCGCCTGGGCCACCACCGCCGCGCGGCGGAGGTTGATGGACGTGGCCGTCGCCAACGTGCGCGCCTTCCTGGCCGGCAACCCTCAAAACGTCGTCAACGGCGTGGGAGGCGCGGCGCCAACGGGCCGTCAGTGACATCACCGGAACCGTTCCGACGATCGAGGAGAACGCATGGCAGGCAAACTCGAAGGTAAAGTGGCACTGGTGACCGGCTCGACGGCGGGGATCGGGCGTGCCTGCGCCCGCATCTTCGCGGAGGAAGGTGCCTGTGTCGTCGTCAACGACCATGGGGCGCGCCCCCAGCTCGGTCCATCGGTCGCCGAGGAGCTGCAGGAGCACGGCCAGCCCTGCGCCTACTTCTGTGCCGACGTGGCCGACAGCGACGAAGTTCGTGCACTGGTCCGGTTCGCCCTGGACGAGTTCGGCCGGCTGGACGTGCTGATGAACAACGCCGTGTCGGGGCAGAACGCACCCCTGCTGGAACAGGATGAGGTGGAGTGGGACAGGCTCTTCGCCTCGTCCGTCAAGGCGGCGTTCGTGGCCTCGAAGTGCGCCATACCGGGCATGATCGAGCAGGGCGGGGGAGCCATCATCAACACGTCGTCGGTGCACGGCCTCCTGGGTGGACGAGGAGCGCCCGCGTACGACGCCGCCAAGGCAGCGCTCATCAACCTGACCCGGCAGATGGCCGTGGAGTACGGCCGGCACGGCGTCCGCGTCAATGCGCTCTGCCCGGGACGCATCCTGACCGAAGCCAAGGAAGAGTGGCTGAAGACGCGTCCCGACGAGGTCCGCCGGCAGAAGATCGTCTACCCGCTGGGACGGCCGGGCACGATGAGGGAAGCCGCCTGCGCCGCCCTGTTCCTGGCGTGTGATGACTCCTCCTTCGTGACCGGCCACGCGCTCGTGGTGGACGGCGGCCTGACGGCACAGCTGCAGGACGCGGCGGCCGCCAACGTGGAGCGCGCCGTCCTGGCGGAACTGGGCATGGAAGAGGACTGACCCGAAACAGACGCCAACGCCGTCCTTCGCTCCCCCGAACAGGCCGATCACACGTGACGTAGGACCACAGAGCGGGTACGCTGGGAGGGACATTGCGCCTGAGCGAAGCGGCCCGGCGCAACCTGACCAGCATCGAAAGCGTCGCGGCCGGCTTCCTGGATCTGGAGGAGACGGGACGGACGTGAAGGCCCGCCCCGAGAGCACCGAGAGGAGCCTGAGATGCCCCGGCACTGCTTCTTGGCGCACGACGTGGGAACCACGGCCACCAAGACCTCGATTGTCTCCGCCGACGGCCGCATCGTGGACTCGGAGGCGAGGGCACATGGGACCGCGACCCCCGCCCCCGGCCGGGCAGAGCAGGACCCCGAGGACTGGTGGTCGGGTGTCTGCCGGAACACAGAGGCCGTCCTCGGTCGCCACCCCGACGCCAGCGACAGGATAGCTGCCATCGGCGTGAGCGGGCACATGCTGGGCTGCACGGCGGTGGACCGTGACGGTGAGCCGGTTAGGCCGGCCATGATCCACTCCGATACCCGGGCGGCCCGGCAGTACGAGCGGGTGAGAGACGAGATCGGCGCGGACCAGCTCTACCAGACGAGCGGGAACATACTCGACCCGCGTTCGCCCCTGTGCAAGCTCCTCTGGCTCAAAGAAAACGAGCCGTCAAACTACGAGAGTGCGGCCCGCTTCATGCAGTCCAAGGACTTCATCGTCGGCCGCATGGTCGGGCGCTTCGACTCCACCGATTACTCGGACGCCTGCCACGCTCAGTGGATGGACATCCGGGACCAGAGCTACGCGGAAGACGTCTTCGGCACACTGGGGCTGGACGTCGGCAAGATGCCGGGGTTGCACCCTGCCACGGAGGTGGTCGGGACACTGCGTGCGGACGCGGCGTCGGCCCTCGGCCTGCCGGACGGCATTCCCGTTGTGGCGGGCGGAGGAGACGGCTCGTGCGCGACCGTCGGTGCCGGGGCGGTCCATCGCGGCGACACCTACTGCTGCATCGGCAGCACGGCCTGGATCGCGTGCACCCTCGAGGAGCCGTTGCTCGACCCCCAACGTCGGGTCTTCAACCTCTCCTCACTGGACGGCGAGCGCTGCGCCGTCTACGGGACGGTGCAGTCGGCGGGCCGGTCCCTGGACTGGGTCATGGACCTGCTGGACGAGACCGGCTTCGACCGGTTCGAGGGTCTCCTGGAGGAGGCGGGAGCCGGCAGCGACGGCCTGATCTTCCTGCCGTACCTTGAGGGGGAGCGCTCGCCCATATACGACGCCGATGCACGGGGCGTATTCTTCGGTATCACCCCCGCGCACGAGCGCTGTCACTTCCTGCGGGCGACGGTGGAGGGCGTTTCGTATGCCCTTAGAAGTGTGCTGGA
>JASFTU010000228.1:0-4863 GCA_050050635.1 Candidatus Brocadiaceae bacterium | reverse complement strand
CGGCGCGCTTGCGCAGGGCATCGGCGAGGAGGCCGGCCACCTCCACCTCCGCCATGCCCCGCTCGACCGAGCGTGCCGCAGCCTCCATCGCCTCCGTGCAGTCCTGCCCGAGCTCCTGGTAGCGGTCGATCTCGGCCCCGGTGAGCACGTAGCGCAGGCGATCGAACTCCTCGGGCAGCGGCGGCAGGCCGGCCGACCCGTCGTCGGCCACCACACGGGCCCCCGTGCTGAGGCGACTGATCACCCGGTCCCGTTCGGCCGGCTGATGCCAGGGGAAGACTTCGGTCTCGGTGATCTCCAGGTCGCCGAGTTCCTCCGTCAGCATCCGGTCGGCCTCGATGTTGTTTGCCACGAGGGTGACGCAGCCCGGGCGGGCGACCAGGGCGGCGACGCCCGTCTCGCTGCTTATGACAACCGAGTTGTCCGCCCCGCAGCCCAGCCAGGCGAAGTTCTCTGAGCGGCTCAGAACGACGCCGCCCAGCTCTTGCTCGACAAGGAATCTGTCGAGTCGCTCCAGCTTCGCGGCGAACTCCTCCGACTTCCTCATGCCGTGGATCCCCTCATGCTATCGGTACGCGTCGAGCCAGACTTCCAGGTCCTGTTCGGTGTCGATGCCGATGCCCCGGTGCGAGGTGATGCCGACGCGGATGCGGTATCCGGCGCCCAGCGCGCGGAGCTGCTCGAGCTTCTCCGCCTCCTCCAACGGCGACGGGGGCAATTGCGCATATCCCAGCAGGAACTCCCGCCGGTAGCCGTAGATGCCGAGGTGGCGCAGAGGTCGCGCCGGCGCCTCCCCGAGCGGCCCACTGTAGTCGCGCAGGTAAGGAACCGGGCTGCGACTGAAATACAGAGCACACCCGTCGGCGTCCAACACCACCTTCACCACGTTCGGGTCCCGCCATTCCTCCTCCGACTCGATGGGGCAGGCGAGGGTGCTCACGACCGCCTCTTCGTTGTCCCTCAGCAGGCCGATGACCTGCTCCACCTGCTCGGGCAGGATCTCCGGCTCGTCTCCCTGGACATTGACTACGATGGCGTGGTCGAGGTCGGCTGCGACTTCGGCCACCCGGTCCGTGCCGCTGCGATGTGCCGGATCAGTCATCCGTGCCTCACCCCCGAACCCCGCCACGGCTTCGGCGATGCGGCGATCATCGGTGGCCACGATGACGCAGTCCGCCGACGGCGCTTCCGCTGCCCGATCGCAGACGTGCTGGACGATGTACTTCCCGGTGACCCGACGCGCTTCCTCGAGTATCGGCTTGCCCGGCAGACGCCTCGAGTCGTACCTTGCGGGGATGACGACGGCAGCTTTCACGAGCGCAACGCTCCTCTGCTGAGCCGCAGCCGATATTCTACCGCCGCCATCCCCCGTTTCAAATCACGCCAGAGGGGTCAGGAGCGCGACGCGGGCGTTCTCCTTGATGTTCACCCCGGACTTCGGCACGCTGAGAAGCGTTTGGATCTCGCCCCCGGTCAGGACGGCTGGCGCAATCGAGCAACCACAGCTCAGGAGACGCTCGTTGCTTGTGAGCAGCATGGGTGGGGCGCCTTCCTTCAGCTTCTCGTTCATGCGCAGTATGTACGTGCCCGCGTCCAGCCGCCACCAGCCGTAGCGGTCTGTGGGAGAGTGCTCGGCCGTCTCCACCGGGTGCAGCCCGGAGGGCTTGAGTTCGCTCCCGCCGAAGTCGATCCTCCCCCTGGAGTGTGAGGTCAGCACCTGGCCGACCGTGAGGTGAACACCTCCTTCGTCCACCTGGTTGGGCCGGTGGATGGCACCTTCCAGCCAGTTGTCGAACAGATCCTCCGGTGTCATGGCAGTTACCTCCTACTGGTCGCGTAAAGGCTCGTTCACAAACTTGATGGGCACGCCGGCCGGTGCCCGGAAACGGACGGTCCGCCCCTGAACTGTGAAACCGATCTCCTCAGCCGCGCTGTTCCTGCGGAGTTCGCGGGCGGTGATCCGGGCCCCTTCCCAGGGCTCGGGCAGCGTCCATTCCATCTCGCCTCCTTCTTCGCTGTAAGCGAATATGACGTTCTCCCGCCACGGCAGAAAGCGGTCCGTCCCGCGGGCGACCGGTATTCCTTCGTACCACGCCTGCACGTCGTGGGGGGGCAGGCCGCCGACGGTGCGCGTATCGTCCTCGTACCACGCACGCACTCCGCGGTTCCAGTCGCCGGTCCAGTAATCGAGCATCCGCTTCCGGGACAGGATCTGGCTGTACATCCAGTCCAGATAGAAGCACTTCACCACGGTGGCGTAGTCCGCTCCCCGCTCGGGGTAGACGACGGACTCCCCGAGCGCCTGCTTCTCCGGCTGGCCGGGGTTCTCTCGGCCGGACGTCCGCCAGTGGCCCAGCACCCGGCCGTGGGTCACAACCGTGTGGTAGTGATGCTGCCACCCGGGCAGGAGCCAGACCCAGCTGAACAGCGCCCGACCCTCCTCCATGCCGCCTTCGGCGGTGACGTCCACGCCCTTCTCCGCGTACATCCGGATGATGGGTATCATGCCGCGCTGGACCTCGCATTCGGCATCGATGTGCACGCCGTCCGGCTCCCAGACTTCCCCGCAGGAGCGAAATGCGTCGAAGTGGATGCTCTCCCTGAGCGGCAGCATCTCGCACAGCCGGTCGCAACGGTCCCGCTCGTAGCCGCTCTCGACCGAGAGCGTATGGTTGATGCTGTAGCAGGGACCGCCGCCCAGCTCCGGGTTGTTGAACCACACGAAGGGCTCACCGTCCGCGTCGCGACTGAGGAGGTCCCTGCGGAACTCGGGGTTCGCCTCGTAGCTGTCATCCACGTTGGCGTGCAGGGTCACGGTGCAGTTGTAGGCACGGGCGATCTCGATGAGCTGCACGAGCGCCTCCCGGCCGCCGAGGCGTTTGTTCACAACCGCGTGGCACGGATAGCCGGAGTCGTGCCCCACGTCCTGCCAGCCGACCAGGTAGACGATCTGTCGCAGGCCGCCGGAGACCTGATGGACCGTGCGGATCACCTCCAGGCAGTCGGCAAAGGTGTGCAACGGGAAGGCGCGCCGGCGGTCATCGCAGTAGATCTTGTAGACAGCCGCCTCCCGGTAGAGGGGATTCGACTCGGGCAGCCTGTCCTGCTCCCACGCGGCCGCGTCGCACCAGTCTATCTTCCCGTTGCCGTTGTAGTCATCAAGCACACCCATCCGGAGCTGGAAAGGCTCCGCGAGCTCGCCCCGCAGGCGGTGGCAATGCGGGCCCGCCCATATGGCGAACCGGCCGGCGCGGCCGTCGCGGACGCTCCCCTCCTCATCCAGAGCAGTCACGAGGGGGTCGACATAGCTGGATCCCACGACGCCGACACATATCTTCCGGTTCCAAACGCACGCGTAGAGGCAGCGCCGCGGTCCGTACTCGGGCTGCGCGTCGCCGACCCCGCCCATATCCTCCCACTGGTCGTAGTATTCCGTCCCCGGGCACCAGTGGCGGCTCCAGTTCGTCCGGCGAAGCACGTGCCGCAGGTACCGGTCGCCGTTGGCCGCCGTGCCGGTGACCAGGCGATGCTGGGGGATGTAGAGCCGCTCCAGGCTGAACCGGCCCCCTTCGCTGACCTCCGGAAGCGTCAGGACCAGATCGCTGTCCTCGAGCGTGAACCGGAACCGGAGCAGCAGGTCGAGCCCGGGCACCCTGACCACGTAGTCGGCGGACGTTTCGTCGATCTCCACCGTGCAGGCCATGTCCGGCTGCCCGACCGGCTGACGATTCAGTTCCACTGCGAAGGGGCGATCGGGTTCGCAGCCGGGGAGAGCGCCCCCCGTGGCCTTGCGCACCAGCCGGGTGGCGCGGGGCCAATGCTCGTCCAGCTCGATGCGCACCTGGTCGTTCTCGATGGTCAGCACGGGTGCCTCTCCCGTGAGAGGGACGGCCCGACGTGAGTGAGTATACCACCCGCGAAGCTCCGGTGCAGCCTTCCGCAAGACCGCCGGGGGCGACGGGCCGGTTGCTTGACCGACTGCGTGCCATCGCATAGAGTCTCGACGGGCAACGCCGCTCCCGGTAGCCCGTGTCCCGGAGCAGCTAATGGACACAATCATGGTGATCAACGCCGAAGACGTCACGGACGCCGTGGCGGGGCTCTACCGCCGCATCAATACAGAGCTGCGCCCTGACGTCCGAGAGGCTGTCGAACGGGCCCGGGAGGAAGAGCATTCCGGGACGGCGCGAGAGATCCTGTCACTGCTGCTGGAGAACGAGCGCGTTGCGCGGGAGGAAGGCTTGCCGCTGTGTCAGGACACGGGGCTGGCGGTGGCGTTTGTCCGCCTCGGCGCGCGCGTCGTGGTCACGGGTGGCACGCTGCAGGAGGCAATCGACGCCGGCGTGCGCCGGGCGGTGCAGGAGCAACCCCTGAGAGCATCGACGGTCACCGGACCGTTGGCACGCCGCAACACCGGCGACAACACGCCGGCCATCGTGCACCTGGAACAGGTCCCGGGCGAGGGACTGAGCATAGGCCTTATCGCCAAAGGAGGCGGCGCCGAGAACATGAGCCGGATCCGGATGCTCAGCCCTCTCGATGGTCGGGAGGGTGTTGTAGACGCCGTGGTCGACACCGTCCGGTCTGCGGGAGCGAACGCCTGTCCTCCGGTCATCGTGGGCGTTGGGCTGGGTGGTGACTTCGAACGGGCGCCGCTGCTGGCCAAGCGCTCCCTGCTGCGGGATCTGCGGGAGCCCAACCCCGACCCGGAGCTGGCCGACCTGGAGGCCGAGTTGCTCAACCGGCTCAACGAGCTGGGCATCGGCCCCCAGGGCTTCGGAGGACGCACGACGGCCCTGGCCGTTGCCATCGAGGCAGCTCCGTGTCACATCGCCAGCCTGCCCGTGGCCGTCAACCTGGAGT
>JASFTU010000227.1:0-4868 GCA_050050635.1 Candidatus Brocadiaceae bacterium | reverse complement strand
GTTTCTCGAAGGGAAGGGCGTGCGATGGAACGGCGGCAGTTCCTGCACCTATGCGGTGCGGCCGGCATATGCGCCGCCTTCGCGGGCGCCGGTGGCCCCTCAGGCGAGCTATCGGGCCGAGCGCCCAAGCGTGCACACTCCGAAGAGCAAGGAGAAGACACTGTGGCTGATCTGAAGTACGTGACCTATTGCGGCCTGTACTGTGGGCTATGCGCGAACATCGCCCGGATGCCCATGCAGGCCGCCGAGTTGCGGCGCACGCTCGAACTGGAGGACTGGGATCAACATGTGTTGCCCCACTGGGAGGGCGGCCGGCAGTTCTGGGACGTGCTCGGCAAGCTGGAGCAACAGGGCAAGCGCTGCCCCGGCTGCCGGGGCGGCTGTGGCTGGCCGCAGTGTCCCATGCGCCAGTGCGCGCGGGAGAAGGGGGTGGACGTTTGCTCCCAGTGCGAGGACTATCCCTGCGAGCACGTGGAGGCGCTGGCCGAACGCTATCCCACGCTTATCGCCGACGGGATGCGGCAGCGAGAGATCGGGCTCGACCAGTGGATACAGGAGCAAGAGGCCCGCCGAGAGGCCGGCTTCTGCTACAACCAGATTCGCTACAGCCAGGCGGACGGGTCGGAGTGAGGGCACCCGTCCCCGATCAGCCGTGCACCACCGGGTGGCATGTTGCCGAGGAGTGACATGAAACGCCGGCGATTCCTCCAGTTGGCCGGCCTGTCGTGCCTGGGAAGCGCTTTCTCGGGCGGCCCCGTGGCGACGGGCGCCCGGCACCGCGTCCAGCAGAAAGGATGGCAGATGAGCGCCGAAGCGCAGTGGCTCTCAGTGGACTTCTGGAATGGCCTGATGGGGAAGCGCCTTCAGCCGGCAGAAGTGCAGCCGCTGGAGGTCGTGGACAACGGTGACGCGCTCAGGGTGGGATCCGAGGAGGATGCGCAGGTTCTGCCGATCCGGGTTGTGGAACACCCGCCGGATGTGCTCGGGCCTCGGTTCCTGGACGAACTGCAAGGGGACTGCATCGTCCGCCATGCCATACCCGGCCCGACCCGGGACGAGTGGGCTGGCGAGTGCCTGGAGGAGCTGGCGGGTATGGCGTGTTCGGCGCCATGGCGCATCGATCCGGTGGACGTCCTGGCGCAGGGGGACGACTGGGTCGGGTGGATGACGCGCAATCGTATCCTCGCTTCGCCTCGGCAGGACGACCCGGACCGACGGCCTCGCTTCGTGGCGGACATTGCGGACGGTCAGCAGGAGGACGGCTCGTGGGGCGGGGTGCCCGCGACTGCGTACGCCGTCCTCAACCTGCTGGCGCTGGGCGTGCCGACATCGGATGAGCGAGTCCAGAGAGCTGCCCGCTGGCTGCTGAACCGGCCGGAACCGCCGCCCCGGCCCGGCACGTGGATGCTGACCGATGAGTACATGGAGGAGTGGCTCTCGAGGCGAGAGCCACGGGAGGAGAAGGAGTTCGGGCGGGGGGAGTTTCACTGGGTGCCACCGGACGAGAGCGTCAACTTCTACTGCTGGGATTTCCCGGCGGCCGAGCAGGACCAGTTCCGCGGGCCGCATGCACAGCAGGTGGTGCCCATCTGCGCCCGCCACCATCCCCCGGCGTGTGAGCCGCGCCTGACCCACACCTCAACTCTGGTGGCGCAGGCACTCATGCGTTGCGGCTTTGCCGATCAACCCCGGCTTCGACGTTACGTCAACACCGTGTTCCACCTCGGCGGCGAGTGGGGGTACTGGTGCGGGTGCGGCGCCCTGGGTCTCTATGATGCGGACATCCCGCCCTCGGGAGAGTCGCCCGACTTCGACGTTCGGGGCGTGGCGGAAGACGGACAGACGGACCTGTCCGCATGGCGGTGGGTCGCTGGCCCCGAGGAGTGCCGCTGCCTGGCCAACGAACCGGAGGTGCCGGAGCGAGGCACTCACCTGGAACCGTTCCGCTGGCATCGCGTCCCGGGCCAGGACCGGTTCTTCGCCCTGCTGGGCACCGGGTGGCAGAACGGCGACTGCTGGGCCAAGACGAACCGAGCCCTCGCCGCACACCCCGGCTTCGCGGGCAGCGTGTCGGAACGCTTGGCCGTCTTCCAGGCCTCCCGTTACCAGAACTCGCTGGGCGAGTGGGACCAGGCTTACCCGGCCGGCATGCTCAGCTTCCTGTCTCTGTTGCCGGGTCCCGAGGCAAAGGCGCTCGCCATGAAGACCGTCCCCTGGCTGCGGGAGAACCAGGCCGAGGACGGGCTGTGGCACCACGAGACGCTGCTGCGGAACGACTGGGGCAAACCGGCGACGCCCGCCGCGCCGCGGCTGGCGTCCTACCACATAGTGGCCGGACTGAGCGCGCTGGGGCTGCTCGAACGCCTCCGGCCCCGTTGATGCGATAGAAGGGATTGGCGGTGGCCGTGGAGACTCAGTGTCTGGAACTGGACTTCTGGAATGGCCTGATGGGCCGTGACCTGCCGGCTGCACAGCTCAAGGCCCTGCAGCCGATCATCGTCGAGAATGGACGCTTTCTGCGCCCCGGCGGCCACCTGCCCCGGGCGTGAGGGAGCATACAGATTGGAGGACGAAGGGTGAGTGAGATGCACTGTGGTAGTGGCGTGGTCGCGTTGCTGGTTGCGACAATGTGCGTGGGGTGCGCGGTCTCCGTCGCGTCCGGTGCGACCGACGCGCCGGTGCACGCGGCCGAATCCAACGCCTTCGTGCAGGACTGGCTGCTCTGCGGTCCCTTCCCGAATCCCGAGGTCGACGACACGACCGCGGACATTACTCGCGCCGGTTACGCGACCGACTACCTGGAGGAGATCGGAGGCGAGGCCGGCTGTCGGCCGGAGCCGGGCACCAAGGTGGAAGCGGAGGGCAGGACCTGCACCTTCGCCCCGCATCACGCCGAGGGGCCCGAACTGGACCTGCGCGCCGTGTGGGACATGGACTTCCAGGTTGCGTACGCCTACACCACTATCACCTCGGAGAGCGACCAGACCGTGTTCTTCCACCTGGGCTCGGACGACGGGGTGAAGGTGTGGCTGAACGGCGAACAGATCCACGCCGTCTTCGCCGCACGCGGCCTGCGCCGGGGCCAGGACATCTTCGCCGGCCGTCTGCGCGAGGGAAGGAACGCGCTGCTGGCCAAGGTCGAACAGGTCACCGGCGGCTGGGGCCTGGCCCTGGAGATACTCGACGGCGAGCACCACCTGCAGCGCGTCTCGGAGGAGCTGCCCGAGAACGTCGGCATCACGTACGGCCAGTCCGGCCCGCTCGGCGAACGGTTGAGCCTGAGGGCCGATCCGCAGATCGTGGTCGGCGACGTGTTGGACGGCACCGCGGTCGAGTGGACCGTGCACGATGAAGGGGGCGAAACGGTCGCACGCGCCGAGGGCGTTTTCGAGGCCCCCACCGCGGTGGAACTCCCCGCGCGCGCCGGCTTCTACGAGATCAGCATGGCGATCCCGAGCCTGGAGGTCGAGAAGGTGACGCACTGCCTGCTGGCCGAGGACCGGCCCGGCGTGGTCGAGGGCATCCTGGAGAGCTCGGATCGCTTCGTCGCCGAGGGAGACGCGCGCTACGCCGGCTGGGTGGCCTACCGGAGATTACTCACGCACAGGAGCGCCGAGCGAGAAGGCACCGACAGCCCTGCTTGCGTCGAGGAGGCCTTCCAGCTCCACCACTGGCTGGAACGGGTCGACGACGATCCTCTGCCCCAGTTGCGCGGTGGCTTCGAGTGGGCCTACCTCTCGAAGCTTGACGGAAGCGGCCAGCCCTTCAGCATCTTCGTGCCGGAAGGCTACGATCCCGAGCAGCCGCATCCGCTGCGCCTCGTGCTGCACGGACGCGGGGGCACGCACTCCTCGTGGGTCGCGCTCGGCGAACCGCACGAGCAGGAGTACCTGGAGGCGCACGTCATGGGCCGCGCGCGGGGTGGCGGCTACGTCAACCTCAGCGAGGTGGACGTGCTGGAGGTGTTCGATTACGTCACGGAGACCTGGAACGTGGACCCCCGGCGCGTCTGGCTCACCGGGGGCAGCATGGGCGGGGGCGGCACGTTCAACGTGGCCTCGCGGCACCCCCATCTGTTCGCCTCCGGCCAGCCCGAGTGCGGCTACGGCGCACACGTCCCCGTGCGGAACCTGCTGCACGTGCCGTTCTACTCCCTGCACAGCGACGACGACTGGACGGTGCCGGTCGTGCTGAGCCGGCTGCCGGTGCAGGAACTGAACCGGCTCGGCGGTCGGGGCGTGCAGCACGAGACAACCGGGCTCGGACACGGCATATGGCAGTTCACAGAGGGCGTCGAGGCCGCGCACGCGTGGGAGCGCTCCCAGGTCCGGCCGAAGGCGGTCGACCGCGTCGCCTTCAAGGCCACCGACCGGCTCGCCCGCGGCGCCTACTGGGCGCAGGTTCTCGAATGGGGACCGCGCACGGCGCCGGCCACCTTCGACGTGCGCGTTGACCGGGCCAACTTCCTGTACCTTCGCATGGAGAACGTGGGCATCCTCGCCCTCGACCTGACCGATGCGCCCGTGGACAGGTCGCGGGCCATGACCCTGGTAGCCGGGACGACGCCGATCGCAACGCTTGCCCCGCCGTTGCCGGAGACGCTTTACGTCTCGTGGGACGGAGACGGCTGCAGCGTCAGCGGTGAAGCTCCGCCGGAGCCGGCCGCGCGCCGGCACTTCCCCGGTGGTGCGCCTGCCCTCTACCACGGCGAGCCGCTGATGGTGGTCTGGGGAACGGGCGGCGCCCCGACCGTCGCCGAGGCGCTGCGGACGGCAGGTGAGCTGGCCCGGCGCTCGCCCTCTCCGGGCTGGCATAAGGAGGACACCGACTACCCCATGGACAACATGTTGTTCGGGCGACTCCCCGGC
>JASFTU010000226.1:0-4873 GCA_050050635.1 Candidatus Brocadiaceae bacterium | reverse complement strand
GCGCTCGTGCCGGATCGACATGAACCACGCCGAGACGCTCCGGCAGATGTTGCGGGACTACATCCGGCTTGCGGACGGCATCGAGGCGCTGCGCAACATGCGGGTGGCCACCATCGGGGTGAACCCCGACGCGTTCGCCACCACGTTCTCGAACCAGATGGAACTGTTCCGGCTCGGATTCTCCCTCCACACCTACGAACTCCTCGACATTTGGGGTGACGTGGTCCTGGGCTGCCAGCTCGAGGGCGAAGAGACCGACTACGCCGGGCCGTGGGGTAACGCGAGCCTGGGCAACCCCATTCGGCGGGATGATGAAAGGGTCAGCGCGGCACGGGAGCGCATCGGTGAGGCGGGATGCGCGCTGCCGGCAGACGAGAGGAAATGCGACCTGATAGCACGCTACTTCGTCTGGCTGCAGAGCACGTTCCAGCGCGACCGGATCGACGCCGCCGCCATGCACTGCTGGCCCCAGGTCCGGCGCTTCTTCGGGATAGGCGCTCCCTGTGCCTTCGCCATGCTGTCGAACTTCCTGCTGGACGTTCCCGTAGTGTGTGAGGGCGACGTATGCCACGCCATCATGGCGAAACTCGCTGCAACGCTGAGCGGAGAGCCGGGAGTCATCCTGGACGTGAACAACAACGGCTGGGACCCCCGGGTCTTCAACGCCTTCCACTGCTCCCAGACGCCGCCCAACTGGCTGGTGGATGGCGGCCGGGTGAGCGACTACGGTTCGGTAACGGGCAGGATAGCTCCCGTCCCCTTCACCGGGATCGCCGCCGCCACTTCCGCCGACACCTTCCACGCCGTGGTCTTCAGAGGGCACTTCCTGGAAGAGCACGCGGGCTCCCGCGGGTCCAGCGGCTGGGCGTACGTGCCCAACTTCCCGGAGGTGCTCAGGGCCATCGAGGAAACAGGTATACACCACTTCGTGGCGGCGAAGGGGAACGTCGCCCGTAACGTAGCCGAGGCGCTGGGATTCCGTGGCCTCGTGGTGAGAGACCTCTCCCGCGAGGTGGGTTCACTGGAGGAGATTGGGGCCAAGCTGCCCCCCATGGATGGCGACGAGGGCCCGTGCCGGATCTACTCGGCGTGATCTCTGCGCGTCAGTGCCTCAGGCGAGTTGGCTCTGTACGTCCGCCGAACGGACAAAGATGCACACGTTGACCCTCGCAGACGACCTCACGGGCGCCATAGAAGTGGGGGCCCTGTTCGCCCGCCGTGGGATAGCCGCGCCCGTCAGCACGGAGCTGAGCCTCGAGCCGACCGAAACTGCACGAACTGCAGACGTCCTCGTGATCGATACCGAGAGTCGCCACCTCGAGCCCGCTGCCGCGCTCCAACGCGTGCGCAACCTCGCAACGCCCGCCGCGGCCGCGAACGTGCAGTTTCTCTACAAGAAGACGGACTCCACGCTGCGGGGGAACGTCGGGGCG
Source organism: Candidatus Brocadiaceae bacterium (assembly GCA_050050635.1). Taxonomy (GTDB): domain Bacteria; phylum Planctomycetota; class Brocadiia; order SM23-32; family SM23-32; genus JASFTU01. Next base: position 3,440 of record JASFTU010000226.1, on the reverse strand, counting down.
GAACTGGGCGCAGTGCTGAACGCCTGGCCAGACGCCGCGTTGCTGTATGTCCCGGCCTACCCGCGGCTGGGGCGCGTGTGCATGGACGGCCGGCTCTTCGTGCGCGGCGTACCCGGCGAGCGGGCGGCGACCGCATCGGATGCCCTGGAGCCGGTTGAGCACGGCTCCATACCCCGGCTGCTCGCCTCTCAGACGGATGCACCTGTCCGAGTCGTGCCGGCACCCGAGCGGCTGCAGGCGGCTCTCGCGGCAACACCGAGGCCGGTGATTCTGGTCTGCGACGCGGAGACCGAAGCGCAACTACGGCAGTACGCCGAGCTTGCTGACACGCTCAACGTACGCCTGGCCGCCGGCCCGGCCGCGTTCGCCGGGCACCTGGCCGATGCGATGCCGCTTGCCGGAAGCACCCCGGGGACGGCGCCGCGTGCCGAGACCGTCCTGTTCGTGTGCGGCAGCCTGAACCCGACGTCACTCGCCCAGGTTGACGCCGCGCGGGAGGCAGGCTTCCCGGTGATGCAGCTCACGCCGCAGCAGTTGTCCGGGACCGCCGGCACGTCGGGCGCGCTCCATCCGGACCTTGTCTCGTACGTCGCCGACCAGATGGCGAAGCACGGTCGGGCGCTGGTCCGCACGTCACAGCCGGAGGAAGCGCAGAGACGGAGCCATCTGGAGGTGCGGGACGCCATGGGAGGGGCCGCGTGCGCGTTGCTGAAGAGGTGCGACCCGGACGCCGTCGTCGTGTTTGGCGGGGACACGGCGTACGGTATCATGCAGGCGTGCGGGCAGCGGGTGGTGTGGCCGGTGGCCGAGGTGCTGCCGGGAGTTCCCGTCTCCCGAGCCGTCCTCGTCGGACGCCCGCGCGCGCTTGTGACCAAGGCCGGCGATTTCGGCCCTCCGGACGTCGTACGGAGAATCCACCGCTATCTGACCTCTGGAGGCTTGAGAGCCTGATGCTCATCGCAGTGACAATGGGAGACTCCAGCGGCGTCGGCCCCGAGATCGTGCTCCACGCCTTCCAGCAGGGCGAGATCCGGCACCCGGTCCTCGTCTTCGGCGACCTGGACGTGCTGCGCCACTGCAACGAACTGCTGGGCTACGAGGTGCCTCTGCGCGAAGCCTCGGCCGCGGACGATGCTGCGGCCGGCTGCCTCAACGTGTACGACCTGGGGATCATGACCCGGGATGCCGTCGCCATCGGGCGGATAAGCCGGGAATCCGGCATGGCCGCCCGGGAGTACGTGGTCGCCGGCACCGAAGCCGCGCTGACGGGCGGGGTCGATGCCGTTGTCACGCTGCCCATGAACAAGGAGGCCACTCGCCTCTCGGATCCCCGCTTCACCGGGCACACCGAACTCATTGCCGGCCTGTGCGGCGCCGACGACGTGGTGATGATGCTGGCCTCGGAGCACGTCATGGCCTCCCACGTCAGCACGCACGTTTCCATGGAAGAGGCCGTGCGGCGGGTTACAGAGGGACGGGTCGCAAGGGTCATCCAACTCACCCACGAGGCCGTCTGCCACTTCGTGGAAGCGCCGCGGATCGCCGTGGCGGGCCTCAATCCGCACGCCGGCGAACACGGGCTGTTCGGCCGGGAGGAGGCGGAGAGGATCACACCGGCCATCGCCTGGGCAAGAGAGCAGGGCATCGACGTCGAGGGCCCGGTGCCGCCGGACACCGTCTTCTACCTCGCCGTGCGCAGGAATCGCTACGACGCCATCGTGTGCATGTACCACGACCAGGGGCACGTCCCCGTGAAGCTGCTGGACTTCGAGGGCGCGGTGAACGTGACGCTCGGGTTGCCGATTGTCCGCACTTCCGTGGACCATGGGACGGCCTTCGACATCGCCTACCAGGGGAAAGCCTCTACGCTCAGCTTCGTCAACGCACTCGACCTGGCCGCCCGGTTGACGGCCGTCTCGGACCCGCCGTGAGCGTCGGTAGCGACCCGGCCCGACCACCACCGAGAAGAGGGAGCATCCGGCTGAGATGAGCACTGCAGACTGGCTCTACCGACCTAACCGTGGCATCCACCTCACGATCCGCGACGTCGACTGCGAGAACTTCGACGTGGAGGCCATGGTCCAGGAGTTCAGCCGGCTGAAAGTCACGTTCTTCAGCTTCTTCGCCGGCGGCTACGTGACCACCTACCCGACCGGCCTCGACTTGCAGCGAAGGAGCCCGTGGCTGGGCGAGCGGGATCTGACCGGGGAGATCGTGGAATGCGCACACCGGCACGGGATAAAGGCCATCCCGATGGTCGATCTCGGTGTGCTGCCCGCCGACGCCTTTGAGGCGCATCCCGAGTGGGCAGCTCGCGACGCGGCAGGGGACCCACGCCGGCAGGGGGAGGGCCTTTACGCTTCCTGTCCGATGGGTGGCTACGTGACCGACTACAGCTGCGAGATTGTCCGTGAGATCGTCGAGCGCTACCCCGTGGACGGGATGAAGTTCGGCGGAGGCAGCTACGGCTTCAGCGGAGCCGTCTGCCACTGCGCCGCCTGCGCCGAGCGCTACGCGCAGGAGACGGGCGGATCGCTCCCGGAGACGGACGACTGGGCCGATCCGAACTACCGGCGCTACGTCCGCTGGCGAACCGCGCGAACGGTCGATTGCGTTGGGAATCTCGTCTCCATGGTGCACTCCATACGGGCAGGCTTGCCCGTCGTGGGCAACGCGGTCTGCTTTGGCGATCCCGGCTGGTCGGTGAGTAAGTCCCTGGACATCGAGCGCATGGCAGAGCGCCAAGACGCCGTGCAGGTCGAGGCCCAGACCCGTGCGTGGTACGAACAGGACACGGGCCTGGCCCACTGGCAGTACCTGAAGTGGCCGGCCGAGACGGCCGCGTTCATGACCTCAGTCTGTGACCGTCCCGTATGGGTGGTGGTCTCGTACTTCTGCGCCTGGCCGTGGCGGCGGAACGCCGTTCCACCGACCGAACAGAAGGTTTACCTCGCCCAGATCGCGGCCCACGGCGCCACCCCTATGGTCAACCTTTCCGGTGGCCCGCCCGCCGTGCACGAGGACCGCCGGGGCTTCCAGGCCATCCAGGAGCTGTACGGCTTCCTGGACCGGAACAGCGATTTGCTGGAGGGCACCGAATCCGCCGCCGAGGTGGCCATCGTGTACGACCACGATTCCCTCATCCATCGGGGCAACACGGGCCGCGCCGGGGACCTGGTGGAGGAGATCCGCGGCTTCGAGGAAGCGCTCGACCGGGCGCACGTGCCCTTCGACATCATCTCCAGCCGAACACTCACCCCGGAGAAGGTTGGGCGCTACCGCGTCCTTGTTCTGCCCAACCTGTGCTGCACCGATGAGCGCGCCGCGCGTCGCATCGACCGGTACGTCCGCAACGGTGGGGGAGTGGTCGCCACTTATCAGACGGGCCTGCTCGACCGGGAAGGTCAGTCCCGTGACGGTTTCCTTCTCGGCGATATCTT
>JASFTU010000225.1:0-4874 GCA_050050635.1 Candidatus Brocadiaceae bacterium | reverse complement strand
TTCGGTGCCCGTGACCAGCACGGACTTCTACCCGACCGTGCTGGAGATGGCCGGGCTGGCGCCCCTTCCAGAGCAGCACGCCGATGGCGTGAGCATCGTGCCGCTGCTGGAGGGCGGAGACGAGCTTGACCGGGAGGCCATCTACTGGCATTACCCGCACTACGGGAACCAGGGCGGCACGCCCGCTTCCTCGATACGGGCCGGGGACTGGAAGTTGATCGAGTTCTTCGAAGACGGGCGGCTGGAGCTTTACAACCTGCGGGAGGACGTGAGCGAAGAACACAACCTGGCGGAGCATCATCCGCGGCGCGCGCAGCGACTGCACGCGCTGCTCCGCGACTGGCGCGAGCGCATGGAGGCCATCATCCCGGAACCGAATCCCGACTACGACCCGTCTGAGTGGCCGGACTTCGATCCGGCCGTGTGACCATGGCAAGCACCGCTATCAACAGGCCGAACGTCATCGTCATTCTCACCGACGATCAGGGCTGCTGGGCGCTCGGCTGTGCGGGCAATGAGGAGCTGCGCACGCCGAACCTGGACCGGCTGGCGGCGAGCGGGATCCGGTTCGAGAGCTTCTTCTGCGTCTCACCCGTCTGCTCCCCCGCCCGGGCCTCCCTCCTGACTGGTCGGGTGCCCTCACAGCACGGAGTCCACGACTGGCTGCGGGCCGGCAACTCTGTCTGCGAACCGGAACGGGAGGGGAGACTCACCGAGTACCTTCGGGGGCAGACGGCGTACACCGACCTGCTGGCCCGTGAGGGCTACGTGTGCGGCCTCAGCGGCAAATGGCACCTGGGTGACAGTCACCATCCGCAGAAGAGCTTCCGCTTCTGGAAGGTGCACGCGCGCGCCGGCGGGGACTACTACGGTGCCCCGATGGTGGCCGACGAGGGATCCGTTTACCTCGAGCCACTCTACGTGACGGATGTGTTCACCGACAACGCGATCGAGTTCCTCCGGCGGCATGGTGGGGGCGAAGCCCCCTTCTACCTCAGCCTGCATTACACCGCCCCGCACAGCCCGTGGCGCCGCGATCAGCATCCCGCTGAGTACTTCGACCCCTACTACGAGGATTGCCCGTTTGAGTCCGTCCCGGACCTTCCCCCGCACCGGTGGGCGGAGACCAACCACCTGTTCCTGGACGACCGGGAGAAGCGCCGCGAGTTCCTCAGCGGCTACTACGCCGGCATCGAGGCGATGGACGCCAACGTGGGCCGGCTGCTGGACTGGCTGGAGGAGAACGGCCTGCGCGAGGACACGCTCATCTTCTTCACCAGCGACAACGGCATGAACATGGGGCACCACGGCATCTGCGGCAAGGGCAACGGCACCCGCCCGCTGAACATGTACGACACCTCCGTGAAGGTGCCCGCCATCCTCAGCAGGCCGGGCCGGGTGCCGGCCGGACGCGTCTGCCACGGGCAGTACAGCCATTACGACTTCATGCCGACGCTGCTGGAGTACCTCGGCATACCTCACCCGGAGGCGGAGGACCTGCCGGGCCGCAGCTTCGCCGGGCTGCTACGCGGGGAATCGACCGGCGACGAAGGGGCCGTGGTCGTGTTCGACGAGTACGGCTACACGCGGATGATCCGCACCCCGGAGGCAAAGTACGTGCATCGCTACCCCGACGGGCCGCACGAGTTCTACGACCTGGCAGAAGATCCCGGGGAGCAGGTGAATCTGTACGACGACAGGTCGCGGCGCTCGCACGTGGCAGAGCTGAGGAGCCGGCTCCAAGACTGGTTCGCACGCTACGTCGTGCCGGAGCGCGACGGGGCGGACCTGGGGGTGGACGGCTGGGGACAACTGGGCACGTGCGAGGAAGCCCGACGAGGCGAGAAGGTCTTCGCCGACGAGTTCCCCCACGAGTGGTGGCGCGAACCACGCTCGGAGTGGACCATCGAGAAACCTGATGACACGAAAGGGGCAGAGCCAGATGGCTGACAGAGTGCGCTGGGGAATCCTGGGAACGGCCGACGTCGCCGAGAAGCACTTCGTCCCCGCCGTCCGGGGCCTGGACAACAGCGTGGCGGCGGCCGTCGCGAGCCGCGACGCGGGACGGGCACGGGAGTTCGCCGAACGGCTGGACATCCCGAAGGCCTGCGGGAGCTACGAGGAGCTGATCACCGATCCGGAGGTGGACGCGATCTACAACCCGCTGCCGACGGCGCTGCACGCGGAGTGGAGCATCCGCTGTGCCGAGGCGGGGAAGCCCGTCCTCTGCGAGAAGCCGCTCGCGCCGAACGCGGACGCGGCGCAGCGCATGGTGGACGCCTTCGCGGGGCGCGGCGTGCTCTTCGCGGAGGCTCTCATGTACCGCTTCCACCCCCTGGCAAAGCGCGTGAAGCAGATGGTGGAGGAAGGGGCGGTGGGTGAGGTGCGCGTGATCCAGGCCGTCTTCTGCGCCATGTGCGAGGATCCGGCCAACTTCCGGCTCCGGAAGGACCTGGGCGGGGGAGCGCTCCTGGACGTGGGCTCCTACTGCGTCAGCGTCATGCGGATGATCACCGGCGAAGAGCCGGAGGAGGTCTGTTCGGCGGGCCTGTTCAGCGAGAACGGGGTGGATCTGTCCCTGGTCGGCACACTGCGCTTCCCTTCGGGGGCGGTGGGCTCCTTCGGCTGCGGGCTGAAGGCGGAGTTCGGATGCAGCCACGAGATCTACGGCACCGAGGGCCGCATCTTCGTGCCCCAGGGCGTCGTTCCCAACCCGAGCGACGAGGCGGTCATCCGGTACTGGAAGCAGTACGAGTGCGAAGAGATCGTCGTCCCGCCGGCCAACCAGTGGCAGCTCGTGATTGAGGACTTTGCCGATGCCCTGTTGGACGACCGTCCCGTGGAGGTGCCGCCCGAGGACGGCGTGCGGAACCTCCGGGTCATTGACGAACTCCTCGCCTGCGCCGCCCGGTGAGTGGAGCGCTCGCCGGGAGGTCGGCTCTCAGTCCAGCTGCTCCATCGCGCCGGCGTCCCGCTGACCGACCGGATCGTTGCCGAAGAAGTCCCGCAGGAACGGCCCGTTGAACTGCCACTCGTACAGCTCCCCGATGGTCGTGCGGGCGTCCGCGAGCGTGCCCCGCGAGACGCGCAGGAAGTCGAGCGCCCCGGCGAAGTAGTTGCCCAGCGCGCTCCTGCCCACGTAGAAGTCACCCGTGTTGGATAGGGACACGTCCTCGGCCGGCATCTCGCCCGCCCAGGCTCCGTTGGCAGGCCTCCCGTCCACATAGACGTTGATGCCCCTTGCTGCGCTCCGGTCCACCTCGGCGACAACGTGGTGCCAGTCGCCGTCGTTGACCCGGACGGAGCTGCTTCGCCGGCAGACGACCAAACCGTCCACCTGGAGGCCCAGCCGGGCCCGTCCCCAGGCGTCGACGTCCAGCGTGTAGCCGTCGTCCTGCGCCTTGGAGACGATGACGCCGCCGCGGCGTCCACGCACCGTCTTCAGGACCGCCTCGATGAGGAAGTTATTGGCGTCCATGTCGGGCGTTTTACGCTGCTCCCCGGGGTAGACGTTCTCGTCCCCCCTGCCCCAGACGACGTCGCGCCGCAGTTCCTCGTCCGGCAGCACGCAGTACTGGTCCACGCCGTTGAGGACGAGCGCACCTTCGGTCCAGTCCTCCAGCCCGCCCCGGATGAAGCTCTCGGCCGAGACGCCGTGTGCCTTCAGGTCGTGACGCGGCAGGAACCTGTACATGCCCCGTCCGGTGTGGGCACGCGTCATGTACCAGTGCTCACCGAGTATGCGGGAAGGATCGCTGGGGTACCGGTAGAAGTGCCACTCACCGACCACTCCGTACAGCCCCCAGGGCACGAAGAACTTCACGCCGCCGTCAATGACCGGCGAGCCGGCCGTGGGTCGGAAGTCGTGCCCCTCGGCGTCGCGCACCGGCGACTGCTTCACGTTCTGCCCCACCGAGGATGCCAGCGGCTCGCGTTGGGCCAGCGACTCCTGGAACTGCTCCAGCGTCTCGTGCACTGCCGTCAGGTCGAAGGAGCCGAAGTGGCGCGGTGAGCCGTGGAACACGTTGTCCGCATAAGCCAGCGTGTCCGAGGCGTACCGTCCGGCCGCGTCGATGTTGGCGTCTTCGGGCCGGCTGATGTCGGCGTGGCGGAAGTACATGTCGCTTATGGCCATCCACACGTTACCCAGGTAGCAGTTGCGTCCCGCCTGGGGCGCGTGGCGGCGTCCGCCGGCGCCGAACTTGTAGAAGGTGTTGTTGAAGGCGGCGTTGAGGAACCCGATCACCTCCTGCAGGCCGGAGCAGTTGCACAGGGGGCTGGTCAGGTCGTTGCTCTTGCCCCAGGCGACGTTGTTGAACACGTACTGCTTGAAGGCGCCGTCCAGGTAATAGGCAAAGCCGAACCGGGCGGTTCCGTGCCCGCGCTCCTCGGCCGTCTCGCCCCGCATGACGTGGCTCCAGTGCCAGTAGCCGCCGGGGTTGCCGCTGATGTTGTTGTAGACGTAGGTCGGCCCGCCCTGCCAGGACTCGACACCGCCCCAGTCGTTGGTGTTCAGGAGCGGGTCGGTGACCTTGTTGTGGTGCATCAGCACGCGGCTGAGCGGCCGCTCGCTGCGGTCGCCGCTGCCTTTGCCGCCGAAGATGAACAGGCCCGCCCCCCAGCAGCGGTCCAGTATGTTGCCCGCGATCTCCGACAGGGCCGCGAAGTTGATCTGGACGGCGTGACCGTGGTGCGCACGCATCGGGCGGAATCCGACGTGGTAGAGGCGGTTGCGCAGCACCTTCACCCGCTGCAGCTCCCCGCCTCCGCGCGAGACGTGGATCGGCCCGTAGTCGGAGTGGGCGATCTCGTTGTCGGTGAACGCGATATCGTCCATGAACGCATCACCGCCCGGCTGCGCGTAGATCGCCCGG
>JASFTU010000224.1:0-4879 GCA_050050635.1 Candidatus Brocadiaceae bacterium | reverse complement strand
TCTGCTCGCCTGCGAAGGACAGGTTCGAGAAATCCACCGTCAGGCCCACGGCATCCGCCGGAGCCAGCGCCAACAGCCTCTCGGAAGAAGCCAGCGTGTCGGTCAACTGCCGCATGTGCGTCTCAAAGGCCAGCCGGACACCGGTCTCCCTCGCCGCAGGGACCAGCCTCGCCAGGGCATCCGCAAGACGCCCCCAGTGCTCCTCGGTAGCCTCAGCCGATCCAGGAGGCCCAGGCGTCATCTTGAGGATCTTCGTCTTGAACAGCGGGGCGAGGCGAATGAACGTCTCGGCCGAGTCGATCTGGTTCGCCAGACGGTCCGGGGTGGTGAAGGAGTTGAACAGCGACAGCGCCGAGACCCGCAGGCCCACCTGCTCGATGCGCTCGGCGACCTTGTCGGCTTCCCGGCGGGCGCGTTCGAGATCAAGGTGGGGCTTCGTGCAGGCAAGCTCGATGGCGGGGAACCCGGCGCTGGCTGTTGCCTCAATGGCCTCGTCGAGGGGAAGCGCGAACAGGCTCTGGCTGAAGAGAGAGACTCTCGGCCTGTCAGTCCTCGAGACCCGCTTCATCTCGTCCCTTCCCCGACACCTTGACTCCGGCGGATACGACAGAGACGGGCCCCGGAGCCCGGTCCCGTCTCCTGCCGCGACTCGTGCGTTGTGGCGCGCCTACTTCCCCATCTCCTTCAGCGCCTGCAGGCACTTCTCTACGCACTCCATCGGCGGGTATGCGTAGCTCTCCTGCTCCACGATGTACCACTCGGTGCCGCCGATGCTCTCGCACAGCCGGAACGTCTCGTCCCAGCGCACGTCGCCCTCGCCGATGAGCGCCTTGTCGTTCGTCGCACTGTACTCCTTGAGATGCACCGTGCCGGAGCGCCCGGGGTACTTCTCGATGAACGGGACCGGGTCGGCGCCGCCGTGCAGCGCGTTGCCCAGGTCGATCTGCAGCACCACATCGTCATTCGTGTTGCTGCCGAGCGTGTCCCAGGGCATCTCGCCATCCATGGGCGTGAACTCGATGGCGTGGTTGTGGTAGCCGGTCTTCATCCCGTGCCGCTCCAGGTTCGCCGCGATGTCGTTGAAGATCGCCGCCGTCTCCAGCCACGCATCGCGACAGCACCGGCGCTCCTCCGGCAGCCCGGGGACGATGAGGAACTTGTTCCCCAGCGTCGCCTCGAACTCTATCGTCGCCTCCAGCGCATCCCCCAGCAGCGTGTCCAGCCCAATGTGCGTCCCCGCCATCTTCAACCCCAGGTCATCCAGCATCTTCCGCAGCTCCGCCGCCGAGCGGTCGTGGTACCCGGCGAAATCGACCCCCTCGTACCCCATCTTCGCCACGGCCTCGAGCGTCCCCGGCAGATCGTTGGCGCAGTTCTCCCGCACCGAATACAGTTGCAGCGCTATCGGAATCCGTCCCATGTCCCTTCCCTCCTGGCGGACCATGATGCACGCGTTACGGAGGACGCGCCGCGCGTCCTCACGGGGGTATTCCTCACCGACCTCCCGCCTCCTGCGCACGCCGCCGAGTCAACACCACGAAGGAAACCCGGGGCCACACACGAACATGCGAGACACAACCGCGCCCGCCAGGAGGCAACCCACACCATGGCTCCGACCGACGACCGCCCCAACGTCATCCTCATCATGACCGACGACCAGGGCTACGGCGACATCGGCTGCCTCGGCAACGACATCATCCGGACTCCCAACCTCGACCAACTCCACCCGGAGAGCACCCGCCTGACCGACTTCCACGTCAACCCGCTCTGCGCGCCCACCCGCGCCGCCCTCATGACGGGCCGCTACTGCAGCCGCACCGGGGTCTGGTGCACCATCCGCGGCCGATCGCTGCTGCGCCGCGACGAGGTCACCATGGCCGACGTCTTCGCCGCGAGCGGCTACCGCACGGGCGTCTTCGGCAAATGGCACCTGGGCGACAACCATCCGTTCCGCCCGGGGGAGCGCGGCTTCCAGGAGACGCTCGTCCACGGCGGCGGTGGGGTATGCCAGACGCCCGACCACTGGGGCAACAGCTACTTCGACGACACGTACCTGCGCAACGGCGCCCTCGAGCCGCAGCAGGGCTACTGCACCGACGTCTTCTTCGACGCGGGCATGGAGTTCATCGAGGCCAACCGGGACCAGCCCTTCTTCGTGTACCTGCCCACCAACGCCCCCCACGGGCCGTACCTCGTAGACGACAAGTACGCCCATCCGTACCGCGAGCAGGGCGTGCCCGAGAATCGCGCCTGCTTCTGGGGCATGATCACCAACATCGACGAGAACGTCGGCCGGCTGGTCGCGAAGCTGCGGGAGCTCGGGCTCGAGGAGAATACCATCTTCATCTTCATGACCGACAACGGCACGTCGAGCGGCTTCGATGCCCGTACCGGCGAGGGCTACAACGCGGGCATGCGCGCCACGAAAGGCTCCCAGTACGACGGCGGCCACCGGGTGCCGTGCTTCATCCGCTGGCCCGCCCGGCTCGAGCCCGGCCGCGACATCGACACCCTCGCCGCCCACATCGACCTGCTCCCCACCTTCATCGACCTCTGCGGCCTCGTAGCGCCCGAGGGCGTCGAGTTCGACGGGACCAGCCTCGCGCCCCTGCTCACCGGCGCCGCCGCCGGCTGGCCCGAGCGAACTCTCTGCGTGGACTGCCAGCAGATCGACTACGCCGAGAAGTGGCGCCGCTGCGCCGTGATGACCCAGCGCTGGCGCCTCGTGGACGGCAAGGAGCTCTACGACATCGCCGCCGACCCCGGGCAGACGAGCGACCTCAGCGCCGAGCACCCGGACGTCGTGGCCGAGCTGCGCCAGGCATACGAGGAGTGGTGGGCCGACATCTCGGAGCGGTTCGACGAGTACTGTGAGATCGTCATCGGCTCGGACGCCGAGAACCCGTCACGCCTCACCGCCCACGACTGGCACGACGCGGAGAACGTGCCCTGGAACCACCGCCAGATCCAGGACTCTGACCTGTACCTCAACGGCTTCTGGGCCATCGACGTCGAGCGCGACGGGCGGTACGAGTTCATCTTGCGTCGCTATCCGCTCGAGGAGGACACGCCGCTGGAGGCAACCACGGCCCGTCTGAAGATCGGCGACATCGACCAGACGCAGTCCATCGACGCGAGCGCACCCAGCGTCACCTTCGAAGCCGACCTCAAAGCCGGCAAGACCCGGCTCCAGAGCTGGCTCACCAACGATCAGACCGGCGCCGAACGCGGCGCCTACTTCATCTACGCCAGGCGCCTGTAGACGCACCTGGCGACGCCAACTCCGCAACCACGGAGGCGCAGCCATGGAACGCAGAGATTTCCTCCGCCTCTCCACCGCCGGCCTCATGAGCCCCGCGGCAGCGACGCTCGCCGGGGCGCAGGACTCGTCGCGCCCGCCCAACATCCTCCTCATAATGGCCGACGACGTGGGCCAGGAGGTGCTCGGCTCCTACGGGGGCGAGTCCTACCGCACGCCCTACCTCGACGGGCTCGCCCGGCACGGCATGCGCTTCGAGCACTGCTACAGCATGCCCGTGTGCCATCCCACCCGCGTTGCGCTCCTCACCGGCCGCTACCCCTACCGCCTCGGCAACCCGGGATGGGGGAGCTTCCCAAAGTCGGAGGAGGGCCACACATGGGGGCACTCAATGAGGCGCGCCGGCTACGCCACCGCCATCGCCGGCAAGTGGCAGCTTACACTGCTGAAGAAGGACCCCGAGCACCCGCATCGCCTCGGCTTCGACGAGTACTCCCTCTTCGGCTGGCACGAGGGCCCCCGGTACTACGATCCACTGATATGGCAGAACGGCACGATCCGCGACGACTGCAAGGGTCGTTACGGCCCCGAGCTCTACACTGACTTTCTCATCGACTTCATGCAGCGCCACCGGCAGCAGCCCTTCGTCGCGTACTACTCCATGGCCCTGTGCCACGACGTCACGGACGACCTGGATCACCACGTCCCCTTCGGCCCGGGCAAGGGCCGCTACGACTCCTACGCCGAGATGGCCGAGAGCATGGACCGCATGGTCGGCAAGCTCATCGCCGCCCTGCGCCGCCTGCGCCTGCAGGAGCGCACGATCATCCTGTTCACCGGCGACAACGGCACGGCGAAGTCCAGCATCGCCCGTGTCGAGGGCGGCCGCCTGGCCCGCGACCCCGTCTTCTCGCTCCGCAACGGCGTGGAGATACGCGGCGGCAAAGGGGAGCTCACGGACGGCGGCACCCGCGTGCCCCTCATCGCCAACTGGCCCGGAACGATCCCCGCCGGGCAGGTCGTCGATGACCTGGTGGATTTCAGCGACTTCTTCCCGACGCTGGCCGACATCGGTGGCGCCGCGCTCCCCGATGACGTGACACTCGACGGCCGGAGCTTCGCCCCTCGCCTCCGCGGCACGGGCCCGGCTCCCCGTCCCTGGGCCTTCTCCGAAAGCGGCAACAACTACTGGGCGCGCACCCAGCGATGGAAGCTGCTGAGCGACGGCCGGCTAATCGACATGGTAGCCGATCCGCAGGAGAAGCAGCCGATCCGCCCAGACGCCGACACTGCCGAATCCGCCGTCGCCCGCAGGCAGCTCCTCGAGGCATTCGACCAGCTCGGTCTCAGACCGAAGCCCGGCTCGGACGCCTGAGTTACCCGGCCACGAAGGCCCCACGCCGGACCACGACGAACCTACATGCAGCCTCGTGCCAGCGCGGGGGTCACACGAGGGGTCCAAGGGAGGGAGTCGAATGCGCGCAAAGCTGCTGTTCATGACTGTCGGCCTGCTGCTGGTGCCCTGTCTCGTGATGGCGGATGGCTGTTGCGGGATCCTCGGTGTCTCTGCCATGTATGGTGAGCGCGGCGATGATGGTGAGGGCTTCGGGGGGACTCTCC
>JASFTU010000223.1:0-4902 GCA_050050635.1 Candidatus Brocadiaceae bacterium | reverse complement strand
GCCCGGCTCGCGGCGCGGCGGGCCAGTTGCCAGTCGAATGTCTGGCCCGTGCCGCCCGGCAGTTCGGGAGCGAACGCATCCAGCAGGAAAGCGGCCACGTCGTAGCGCTCCAGTTCCTTCAGATCCTCTTCCCCCGCTATCCGGATGGCCTTGATCAGGCGCAGGTCGCCCAAGACCGCGGCAACCCGGGGGCTCTCGCGTCCATGGAGCTGGACATAGTCGAGCTGGCAGTACTGAGCGATCCGGCGGACCTCGTCCGGCTCGTGGTCCACGAAGACGCCCACGGTGCTCAGAAAGGGGGGGAGGGCCAGCCGGATTGCGCGCGCACGGTCCGGCTCCAGGTAGCGAGGGCTGGGCCGATGGAAGTTGAAGCCGAGGGCGTCGGCCCCCGCCGAGGCAGCCATGATCGCGTCGCGGGCCCGGGTAATGCCGCAGATCTTGACCTTCACCATCATGTTGCGCAAGTGTAACAGAGCCCTCCGGCCACGTCAATCAGCGTTGAGACTGCGTCGTTTGACTTTCTGAGCCCGTTCGGTTAACCATTGCCCCCCGGTATTCGGGCGCCTGTCTGGACTCATTCTGTACTCGCATCGCAGGGGAGAGAGCTATGACTGAGATCATCAGTGTCCACGGCCGGGAGATACTGGACTCCCGCGGCAACCCGACGGTGGAAGTGGAAGTCGAGCTTGTCTCAGGCGCGGTGGGTCGCGCGGCCGTACCGAGCGGCGCCTCGACCGGCGCTCACGAGGCCGTCGAGCTGCGGGATGGCGAGACGAGCCGTTACGGCGGGAAGGGCGTCCTGCAGGCGGTTGAGAACGTCAACAGCGTTATTGACGCGGCGATCTGCGGGCTCGACGCGCTCGACCAGAGGGCCTTGGATGAGCGCCTGATCGAACTGGACGGCACGCCGAACAAGGGCAACCTGGGCGCGAACGCGATACTCGGTGTCTCGCTGGCGACGGCGAAGGCCGCTGCCGCCGCGCTGGACATGCCCCTGTACCGCTACATCGGTGGAACCAACGGGCGCTACCTGCCGGTGCCGATGATGAACATCCTGAACGGGGGGAAGCACGCTGACAACAACGTGGACCTGCAGGAGTTCATGATCATGCCGGTCGGGACGGACTCTTTCGCCGAGGGGCTGCGCATGGGAGCCGAGGTGTTCCACGCCCTCAAGAAGGTGCTCGCCGGGGCGGGCAAGAGCACGGCCGTGGGCGACGAGGGCGGTTTCGCCCCCGATCTGGACTCCAACGTGGAAGCCCTCGAGATGATCATGAAGGCCATCGAAGCGGCCGGTCACGAACCCGGACGGCAGGTCTTCATCGCGCTGGACCCCGCCTCCAGCGAGTTCTACGGCCGGGACGCAAAGGGCAAAGGGATAGAGGCCGAGGGCCGCTACGTGCTGGCGGCGGAACCCGAGGGCCGACAGGTCAAGAGCTCCGAGGACATGGTCGCCTTCTACGCCGACCTCTGTGCGGAGTTCCCCATCATCTCCATCGAGGACGGGCTGGCCGAGGACGACTGGGATGGATGGGCCGCCCTGACCGACGAGCTGGGTGGTAAGGTGCAAATCGTCGGCGATGACCTGTTCGTCACCAACGTGGATCGTCTGCGACGAGGCATCGAGAGCGGCGTCGCCAACTCCATCCTGGTGAAGGTCAACCAGATCGGCACGCTCAGCGAGTCACTGGATGCCATAGAGGCCGCCCACGGGGCGGGCTACACGGCCGTCGTCAGCCACCGCAGCGGCGAGACCGAGGATACGACGATTGCCGACATCGTGGTGGCCACCAACGCCGGCCAGATCAAGACCGGCTCCGCCTGCCGGACTGATCGCGTCTGCAAGTACAACCAGTTGCTCCGCATAGAGGAGCAGCTCGCCGATGCAGCCCGGTATGGCCGAGACCTCCTGTGGATGGTGTGAGGGCTGAGTCCCCGAGGGGAGCACCACCTGGCGGCGAGGAGAGCGAATGATGGGGGAGATGATCGCATTCTGCGGGCTCGACTGCGCCCGGTGCGACGCCTTTCAGGCCACGCTGGCGGACGACGATGAAGCCCGTCGCCGGATCGCAGCCGCATGGTCCGATCCGGAAGCCGGTTACGGCCTGAGCCCCGAGGACATCGTCTGCGACGGATGTCTCGTGCAGGACGGCAGGGTCATGAGCTTCTGCCGCGACTGCCCGATCCGCCAGTGCGGGTTGAGCCGGGGCGTGGAGAACTGCGCTCACTGCGACGAGTACCCCTGCGCAAGGCTGCGCCCCTGCCACGAACGGAGCCCGCAGGCCCGAGAGGCGCTCCAGCGCATCCGGGAGTCCCTGTAGGCGTTCCGTTTGCCTTTCCTGTCGGTCCCCTGCCTGGTGTGTGCGGGTGAGCGCCCCCGGGCAATCTGCCCGAGAGGTGTTCGGCGAACGGGCGGCGTTCTATACCACCAGCACCTCCCACACGGACCCGATGGTACTCGCCCGGCTGGTCCGCCCTGTGCGGGCCTCGTCCCGACTGGCATCTCCTGGACGTCGCCACCGGCAGCGTGGGGCGTTGGGATTGGCCGAGGTGGAAGGCGAGCCCCACCTGATGCCCTGGTACGTCATGCTGGCAGCTCGACGGAGGCCCGCCTGAGGACAGTCCGGGAGGAGCTCCGCGCTGGTCTCGAGTGCGCGAGGCGGCGGCCCCGCGTTGCGGTTACCTCGCCTCCCGCTGCCGCTCGTAACCGCGCTCGGGCATCAGCAGGTCGCATCGCAGGTGACGGAAGGGGTCGTCGGTCTCCTCCATGTGCGAGTCGAGCACGGAGCGGAGTGTGTCGAGCTGGTCGGCGTGTGCGGGATCTTCCAGCAGGTTGCTCATCTCGCCGGGGTCGGCTTCCAGGTCGTAGAGCTCCTCCGTGCAGCGTCGCGCGGGGTAGAAGTCGAACACCTGACGGTTCCTGCGGAAGCTGGTGGGGCAGAGCTCCAGCTCCGGGATGACGAAGTCGAAGATGCACGTGCGCAGCGCCTTGCGGATGTACTTGAACCGGGCCGAACGCACCATGCGGGCGGGGTCGTAGTAGTTGGTGTAGTTCCTCTCCGCGAACACGTAACCCCGCTCGATGGTGGAGCCGCCGTAGAGGAGACTGGCGAAGCTCTCGCCCTCGATCCGCTTGACCAGGGACTTCGGGAGCCGGACGCCGATCAACTGGAAGACGGTCGGCAGCACGTCCACGTGGCTGGTCAGGGCCTCGCACCGGCGTCCGCCCGGTAGCCTCCGCGGCCAGCGGATGAGCATGGCAACCTTGCAGCCGGCGTCGTAGAGGGTGCCCTTTGCGTGCATGAAGGACGGCCCGTGGTCGGAGGTGAAGATCAGGAGCGTCTCCTCGCGCATGCCGGTCTCGTCCAGCGCCTGCACTATCCGGCCGACGGCCTCGTCCACGTGCTTGACGGCGCCGTAGAAGTCCGCCAGTTCGCGTCGCACTTCCGGGATGTCGGGCAGGTAGGGCGGCACGTCCACTTCGGAGGGCTCCGCCGGCTGGTAGACGTCCCGTCGGAAGTGAGAGGGGTCCAGCCCAAGCCTGTGCGTCTCTGTAAACCCAATGCTCGCCAGGAAGGGGGTGACCTCCTCTCCTGCCTCTTGCTTCTCCTGGTTCTGCTCGGCTCGTTCACGAAGCCAGGGTATGAACAGCCCGACGACCTCCTCGCAGTGGTTGCCGCCGTCCGGCCGGAACACGTTCTGGTAGCCGATCCGGCGCGGGTCCCAGTGCTCATGCTGGAAACCAAACAGATTGGCTTCGTAGCCCGCGCGCGCGAGAAGGCCCGGAAGGGGAGGGCACCCGTCCGCATCCAGCTCCCAGCCGCGGTGGACCAGTCCCATCAGTCCGTTGGTGTGCGGGTAGCATCCGGTCAGCATGCCACCGCGACTCGGCGAGCAGACCGAACTACAGGAGAAATGGTTCTCCAGCATGACCCCTTCTCGGGCCATCAGGTTCAGGTTCGGGGTCGCCACAGGCACGCCGTAGGGCCCGATGAAGTCGCCCAGATCGTGACAGGTGATGATGAGGATATTTGCTTTGCTCACTGTGACCCCCTGTTCTCATGCGGACAGTGCTGGCCGGGACCGGGCCTCCCCCGGGGCCATTCCAGGCCGCCCTTCAGGCGAGTCCGGAGTTTAACCGGCACAGGGAGGGCCTGCAAGAGCATGCCGCGCGCCTGCGCTGGAGTCACCGGTCGCGTGCGATGCACCAGGCTGGAATTCGCTCGCCGAAAGCGTCACAATGGCCGAGCTACCCTCACGACGGGGATTCCCCGTGAAGCTCACGCTCGGCAAGCTTATCTGGGTCGCGGACAGCACGGCGACCATGCTCGAGGCGGGGTTGCCCATCACCAGGGTTCTGGACGTGCTCGTCAACCAGGCCTCCGGGCGCGCGCGGCGTGCGCTCCAGAAGGCACGGGCGGAGATTGATGCCGGCGCGACCCTGGCCGAAGCGCTCGCCTCGAGCGGCGTGTTCCCTGCGCTCTTCCTGCGGCTGGTGGAGGTCGGCGAGGAGAGCGGCAAGCTCGAGCGAACGACGCAGGAACTGCAGCGGCTCTACGCGTTCCAGCGTCGTCTGCGCAGGGGGTTCCTGGGCGGCGTCGCCTTCCCGGCGCTCCAGTACGTGCTGGCCATTGCGATCATGGCGGCGGTGACGGCCGTCCTGGGGTCGTTCGGCATCAGGCTCGGCAACCCAGCGTTGATCGTCGCACTGGGCTACGGCGTGCCGGCCGTGCTGGTGACGGCATACCTGCTGGCCGTCCGCTGGATCGCGACTGCCCGGATCGTGCACGAGATGACGCTCCATCTCCCGGTGGTCGGCGGGGTGGCGCGTTCGGTCGCGCTCGCGCGTTTCAGCCTGGTCATGCACCTGTGCCTGGAGGCGGGGATGCCGGTCACCGAGGC
>JASFTU010000222.1:0-4918 GCA_050050635.1 Candidatus Brocadiaceae bacterium | reverse complement strand
AACTCTATCCACGCAGATGGGGCAGTCGAGATTGCAGCGGTTCGTCACGTCGAGAACGATGCAGTTGGGGCTGCGGTGGTCGGCGCACTCCAGGCACTGCAGATCACAGGCCGTGCCCGGCGCGGAAGCATCGAGGAGGTGCTTCGTTCGATAGCGCGCGGCATCGGTTGAGATGACTGATTCGGTCGGCCCGCAGCAGGGGCACTGCTTCCAAAGGAAGACCGTGCACCCCCGCCGCACGACCCGGGCGGGCACGAGCCGGCGACAGCTCTCGCAGAACGAACGGTTCACTCGTCCATCCTTCCCTGTACTTCAGAACTCGCGATGCCGGCAGCCGGGTGGGCAATTCTACACCGCCTTGCCGCCCGAGTGCGATCGCAGAACGTCAGAAAAGAGACTTGACAAGGGGCTGTACAGATGTATAATACCGCCGATACTCAGGACAACAGCGCGGGAGGCGACGGATGAGCAAAGGCACTCGGGGGAGGCTGACGCCGGTGGAGTGGCGGATCATGAGCTGTCTGTGGCAGCACGGGGAGGGAACGGCGCAGCAGGTGGCGGAGCGGCTCGCGATGGGCCGCCGGCGGCCCATACGGGGCGTACACGTGCGCATGGTCCGTCTGCTGCGCCGAGGACTGCTCACAACCAGGCGAGAGCGGTATACCACCGTGTACAGTGCGACCGTCACCAGAGAGCAAGTGCGCCGCTGGCTGTTTCTGGAGATTGCAGCATCCCTCGCGGAACGCATCGGGGCGGGGCTGCTCAGCGGCATGGTTGAGACCGGTCACCTGGATGCGGGCGAGCTGCAGGTGCTTCGGCCCCCGCGCCTGCCCTGACTCCCGCCCGGCCCCCGCTCCTGCAGGCGCCCGTCCTTGAGCAGGCGGCGCAGTCCGCCGACGCTGTACGCCATCGCGACGAGCGTGGGCAGCGGATCGCTCAAGCGGATTTCACAACCGCCCTTTGCGGCGGCCCACAGGAACTGGCCCAGCGAACGCAGCCGCGCGGGCCCGGCCACCAGGTGCGCCAGCGCGAACGGCACCACCCACACGTAGCGCAGGCCCACCGGGTACTCCGCAACGCCTTCCACCGGCTTGCCCCTGGCCATCCTGCAGGCCAGGTACGGGAAATCCACGCCCGCCCGGACGGACAGCGCGAGAGCACCCCAGAACCGACCGTTCACCTCCATGAGCAGGTACCTGCCGGTGCGGGCATCCCGCTTGAACTCCACCTGTGCCGGACCGTGCCATCCGATGCGGCGCAGCAGGCGGAACGCCTTCTCCTTCAGCTCCGGCTCGTCGGTTGTTTCGTCCAGGATGCCTCGGCCGGCGGCAACCGGCCAGGTCTTGATGCGTCTCTGGGTCAGCGCCGCGACCGGCTCGCCGCGGTCGAACAGGACGCAGACGTCGTGCACCTCCCCCGGCACGTATTCCTGGACGAGGGGCAGCGCGTAGTCGAAGACGACGTCCGACCTCGCGGGCTCGTCCCGATACCGATCGAGCAGCTCTTCCGCATCATCCGCGTAGCGGAGGCCCTTCGCCCCCGCGCCCCGGCGCAGCTTGATAACGCACGGATAGGGCACGCGCGCCGCGACCTCACGCAACTCAGTTCGGTCGGCCGGGAGGAAGGTTCGCGGCACCTCGATCCCCAGCTGCTCCGCCACGGCGAGCGTCCGCGACTTCTCCCGGGTCACCATCAGGGCGTCCCATCCGGGGACCACCACCGCGGTGCAGGCACTCAGCTCCTCCCTGTGCCGTGACGCCGCCACAACACTCCAGTCGGACATCGGCAGCAGCACGTCAAAGCCGCCCCGCCCCACAACCGACCGCAGCCGGCGGGTGAACGCCGCGTAGTCTCGTTCGGGTGGGGGATGAAGGATCCGGCCCTTGCAGTGGCGGGAATGGAAGCATGCTTGCCCGTGCCGGCTGCCCATAACGTGGACCTCGAAGCCGCGGCCCCCGAGCGACCGCAGCGCCGCAAGCGCTATGCGTGAGCCGGCATCCGTGATAAGCACACGCATGGACAACCCTCCGGGGCAAGCCCCCTGCTCCCGACTCGAGGCCCTGGGCTCAGAAGCGCCAGCTCAGCCGCGCCCAGAGCGAGAAGCCGCTGAAATCGGCCTCGGCCCGCGGATTGCCCGGCGAGACGAACCGCACCGTCTGCCCGCTGTCCTTATAGCTGTCGAACTCCAGCAGCCGGTAATCCCCTTCCAGCGACACGCCGAGCGAGTCGGAGATCTCCCAGCCCAGCCCGACTCCTGCCCGCAGGCCGAGCTGATCGTCGTCGCCGGAGACGTGGTAGCCGTCTTCCTCCTCGGTATAGTGCGACCTGTAGTAGCCCGCCCCGAGGAGCGCCGCCACGTCCAGCGGCCCCAGCGTACGCGGCCAGCTCCGGCGCACGTACAGCTCGGCCCCGTCCACGTCCAGGTCTATGCTGAAGTCCCGCCTGCCGCCCATCCAGGGATAGGAACCGTCCGTGCCGGCCTCCAGGCGGTGGTAGGCCAGTCCGAGATGCCAGTTCCTCCGCAACCGATATTCCAGTGCCAGGCCGTACTGCTCGTAGAGATCGACGTCGTCCACCGATCCCCCGAAGGAGTCGTTGATCCAGTCGGCGTAGTCGTTTATCTCGTCCATTTCCGGGAAGCCGATGCCGGCGGCCGGCACGAGGGCCCACCTCTTCTCCGGGCGGGGCGGCTGTTCCTCCTGGACCGTAAACTCCACCACGGTTACCTCGTCGGCTGGGCCGGGGACATCCGCATCTTCGGCCTGCGCACCGACGGCAAGGACCGCCCCGGCGATGATGCTCAGCACAAGCTGTCTCATGGCCCGCCCTCCCGGCTGACGGCCACCCGGAGCGCCTGCGGACCGACCCTCTCGGCACGGAGTTCGGCGATCGGCGTGGGGGCGACCAGTTGCGCGGCCATCATCGTCACGTGCTCCGGCTCGACCTGCTGTCCGGCCTCCGGCAGGAAGCGGAACGTCACCTCCTCGGCAGGATCCAGGCCGAAGACCACGGCAGTGACGGGCACCACGGCCTCGGTGCGGGTCACGGGCGGCAGGCTGATGTCGTAGCCCCATCCCGGGCACCCGGCGCTGATGCTTTGCCCGGCGGGAGAGGAGACGGTGACCGGGTATTGCCCCGTGGCACTGGGGCCGACGGCCCCCGCAGCGACAGCGACCTGCCCGGAGCGGACGGCCACCACCTGCGCCGGAGTGCCGCCCACGGAGACCGCATGCGACTGCGGAGCACGCTCCACGTTGGTGCAGTCCGGCCCGACGCTGAAGGTCTCATTCAGCCGTCCGTTCCGCACATCGATGGAGCCGTCCGCCGGGGCGACTCCTTCGGACCCGGGATCCGCGCTGCTGCCGGGGTCGCGCAGCAATCTCACGACGCCGCTGCTTCCGGTCAATACGATGCCAGCGATCTCCGCGCCGCGGCCCACGTCCACGTCTATGGAATCCCCGTGCACCCTCACGTCTGTATCGGCGTCCTGCGGCTCCACCGTCTCGCCATCCAGGGCTACGAACTCCACCCTCTCGATCTCGCCCACGAACTCCTTGTTCACGGCAGTGCTCCCGTCGAGCGCGGTGAAGTTGACCGAGGTCACCGGCACGGAGGGGGCCTGCAGGTGCTCTTCGGTCTCGCTCTCTTCCTGCTCTTCCCCCATGATGTGCGCCTTCCTGGCGCGCCCCACCCGGGCACCTTCCTCGCGGATGAACTCGTATATCTCATCGGCCTTCTTGGCGATGTCCTCCAGCGGGGCGCCGGCGGCCTTCATCTCGTACAGCTCGTCCAGCATGTCCTTGGCTTTCTTCCGGGCCTCCGGGCTGATGTCCGGGATGCCGGTGTCGTCGGCGTGCCCGCCCATGTAATCGAGAATGCGCTCGATCATGTCCTCAACATCCTCGCAGCTCACGGCGGCGTTCAGGTACCAGCGGAGGGCCTTCTGGGGGTGCCAGCCGTCGTGACCGCCCGTGTCCACGAAGTCCAGGATGGCCAGCACGATCTGGTTGATGGCCATCTCATCGTCGATGGGTAGATCCGATTTCTCCTTGCGCTTCTTGGCCGCCACCAGCGTCTCAAAGAGGTCGTCGAGTTCGTCCAGCTCCTTCTGCTCGAAGTGCCCCTCCTCTTTGAGCGCCCCGGCGATGCGACCGGGCATGTCCCCCGGCTTCATGCATTCTTTGACGGCCCAGGTGACCCACTTCAGCGCCTTCTTCTTGTGTTCCTCTGCCTCCTCCTCGTTTCCGGCGGCCGCGGCTTTCGAAGCGGCCTGCATCTCGCTTGCGGCATGTCCCAGCATGGTGCGCTGACGGACGTCCTCCGTCTTCTCGGCCTGGTTCTTCAGGTCGGCAGCTATTCCCGCAAGTGTCTCGGACTCGGCGCCGCGCACTGCGGGCGGCCGAGACAGCATACATGCCAGCCCCACGGTCAAAAGGATGATGCATACACCGCCTCTCATCGTTCGCCTCCCCGGCGGGAGTGAATGGATTGTCCGCTGGCGGGCCGGCCGGTCGTGCGATGCTCCGCCCTGCCCCCTGACCAGCTCCCATTGTAGCCAGGCGGCGGAGGCGTTTGCACGCATTAATCCCGCAACTGCGGCGCGCTCGACATCCCGCCGCCGGGCGGCTATCCTGCCAGGGCAGCGCCGACCACCAGGAGGACAGGCGCCGTGCTGCGCCCGCGGGCAGTCCCGGCGTAATCAGGGAGGAGGAACTATGGACCGACCGAACATCCTGTACGTCGTGACCCACGACACCGGCCGCTTCCTGGGCTGCTACGGGCGGCCGATCCCCTTCTCGCCGAACCTCGACCGGTTCGCCGCCGAAGGCGTGCGCTTCAGCCGCGCCTACTGCTCCGCGCCCTGCTGCGGGCCATCGCGCAACTGCGCCATGACGGGCAAATACAGACACGTGACCGG
>JASFTU010000221.1:0-4927 GCA_050050635.1 Candidatus Brocadiaceae bacterium | reverse complement strand
CCAGTTCCTGTCCTCCGGCAGTCCCTCGGCGTGCCACCTTCGGCGCGTCGATTCCCTCGGCCAGCCGGGCTGGAAGGGGATCCTGTCGGGGCGCTCGAACTTGAGGGTACCGATCCACCGCTCGCGCGGCGTCGGGCCGTCGGCGCGGAGGGCCTCTTTGGGCTTCTGCTCCGGGTCGCTCACGGCAGCGGCACCTCCCGCCCGATCCGCTCGGCCCGGTAGGAGCCCCACCCGCTGGGGCAGACCTCCACGTGCCACACCACCTCACGCTCCGGCGTGACCTCGAAGTAGCGGGTGGTGTCCCCCTCGGTTCGCGTGCCGAAGACCATCAGCGTGTTGCCGTTGGGCAGGCGGTCCGCGTCGCCCCAGATCGGCGTGTAGAGGGTCTCCTCGGGGCGCCACTGCCACACTGCCCGGGCCGTCATGGCGTCCTCGTCAAGCTCCAGCTCGACGGCGCGGCTGTACTCGCCCCCGACCTCCTCCGGCCGGCCGGTCCCGTTGTCGTAGATCAGCAGGTTGCCGTCGGGCTGAAGCTCGGGCGAGTGCTGGTGGTAGAACATGTCGTCGGCCGCCATCTCGAAGTCGCCGCCCTCCCCCAGCCGCCACAGTATCTGGCCCGTCCGCCGGTCCACCTTCAGCACGGAGTTCATGTTGCGGCAGGAGACGTAGTAGCTGCCGTCGCGCGGGTCGGGCTCGATGGTGTTGGAGTGGCTGTAGTCGTAGCGATCGCACTCGGGCTCGTGGTGGTCGAACAGATGCCAGTCCCAGGTCACGCGGTTCCTCCCCGGATCCCACTCGACGATCTGATCCCCGAGCAGGGCCCGTCCGTAGCACTCGAAGTACCGCTCGTCGGTGGTCAGGAACATGTAGCGGCCCTCGGGCGTCTTGTGGATGTGATGGTGGTTGATCGTCAGGTTCTCCCACAGGACCTCTCCGTCCCAGCTCACCTCGAAGGCCGGCACCCGGGCGATGGCCTCCATGATGTTCGTCCCGCAGACCAGCACGCCCCGTTCGGTGGTGCGCACGTCGATGTCCCCCCGCAGGTCCGGGATGGCGGCCGTGTAGCCCCAGCGGTACTCGACCGGACCGCGCTGGTAGAGCCACTTCACCTCACCGTGGGCGTCGATCACCGCTGCCGTCAGCGGCACGTGCAGCGGATGGTTGGACAGGTTGATCAGCGTGTAGCCGGGCTCCATCCTCTCTTCCCGGCAGACGTGCACGCGAAACTCCGGCCACTTCTCGGGCAACTCCATCATGGAAATCTCCTTTCCGGCACCTCCGCCCACGGCCCCCTCACCGGCGGGAGCGCGCGAACTGCTCCGCCTCCCGCCAGATGTCGTCAACGTCCTGCCGGACGTCCGGCGGCAGCGCGTGGTCGTGGCTATCGATCAGTTCCCGCACCTTCTCCTTCGCCTTCTGTCGCACGCTCAACGCCCCCGCTGCCCGCCAGCCGTCCAGGCTCATCCGGGGGAACAGGTCGCTCCGGAAGTCTTCCCGCATATTGGCCAGCGTGGCCTCGTGCATCAGGTAAGTGCCCTCCGCCACGCCCTCCGCTATGGCCTCATACGACGCCCCATCGGTCTCGTCGTAGTCCACTCCGGCGACGATGTGCGTGACGAAGCGGGCGATCTCCCGATCCACCACGAACATCACCGGCGAGAAGACCTCGTCCATCGAGAGCTGCCCCGCTCCCAGGCAGAACCGCCGGAACCCGGCGAGGGCCAGCGTGAGCATGTACGCCGTGCGCTCCAGGACGGCCTGCGCGTCGCACGTCTTCGCCATGGACTGAAGGAAGTGCCCCGGCTTCGGCCTCCCGTAGTAGAACTCGTACACGTCCTTCAGGCAGAGCTGGTAGAGGATGTGCATCGGCGAGGAGTAGACGGTGACGGCCGTGCGCAGGTCGAACAGGTCGAGCCGGTACTGCGGCAGGCACTCGACCTCGCCACCCGCGATCAGTCGGATCAGGATGTACGACCCCAATGCCTCGGCCGCCGCCTGCACCAGCGCGCCCGGCAGGAACAGGGGCGCCGTCGCCCCCGCCTGCGGTATCGGAGCCGCCGCCGCGCTGAGCACCACGTCCTCCCGGTCCTTCAGGCGCCAAACCGTCTCCAGCGCCGACGGATTGGTCCGCAGGGGACTTATGGGGAACTGCACCTCCGCGTGGTACATGCGCCCGGCCGCCCGGTACATGCGGATGGCGAACTCCATCATCTCCGGGTCGGAGAACTCCAGGTGCGATCCGTCGGTCTCCGTCAGCTCCAGCCCCGCCTTCTCCAGGGTCAGCACCTGCAGTGGCGCCGGCACGTCGTTGGGGTACACCGGACAGATCGGGCCCGCCCCGCACGCGTGGACCAGCTTGAACGTCTCGCGTACGTCCGCCAGCGTGGAAGGGCGGATCTCGTCGGTGGCAAGGTCCACGATGTTGAGGCAGTTCCACGGCCCGCTGACCGTCACCTGGTCCCCCGGCGGCTCCACGCCGTGTTCCTCCCGCGCACGCTCGACGAACTGCTCCACCAGCTCCGGTGCGAAGTACACCCGCGAGCCGTCCTCGCGGACGCCGGCATGGCCCGCGGCCGCCAGGCGAGACCTCTCATGGGAGACTTCCAGGCCGATCCCGTCCAGAACCTTCAACACCTCGTTGTGGATCTGCTCCAGGTCTTCGGGCTCCGGGCCGCCCGCCAGATGGAAGCGCAGACGTCTCACGTGTGACTCCGTGCTGAAGACGATCATCACGCAGTCTAAGCGGTGGGGAAGCGACCGACAAGGCCATGGCCCGGCATGCCCGGCCGGGGAGGATCAGCGCTGCCATTCCTTGTCGACACGCTGGATGTCCTGCCAGCGCAGCTTGAAGGCCTCGACGACGGCCGGGTCGAAGCGCGTGCCCGATCGCTCCTCGACCCGCCGTCTCACCGCCTCCCGCGGCAGCACCTCCGGCCGGTACACCATCGGCGTCCGCCAGATGTCGTAATAGTCGGCCAACCCGACCACCCGCGCGGGAAGCGGTATTTCCGAGCGCCTCAGTCCGTCCGGATACCCGTCCCCGTCCCAGCGCTCGTGGTGCGCCCCCGCCACGGCCGCGGCCATGTCGATGAGCCGGTCTTCCTCCCCGCCCAGCTCCTCCTTCACCGCCAGGCAGATCTCGCGACCCCGGACGGCGTGCGCGCGCACCAGGGTCCTGTCTTCGGCCGTCATGGCATCGCCGGGCTTGCGCAGTATCTCGTCCGGCAGCACCACCTTGCCGATGTCGTGCAGCAGCGCAGACTCGTAGATGTCCAGCAGGAAATCCTGATCGATCACCGGAGCGTAGGGGGAGTGATGGCCGAGTTGCTCGGCCAGCAGGTAGGCGTACTGAGCGACGCGCTCCGGATGCACCGGACCGTGGGGATCGCGGAACTCGGCCATCCGGCACATGGCCCGCAGCAGCGCGCTGCGCGTCTTCTCCAGCATGCCCACCCGTTTCTCCACCATCTCCATCAAACGCGTGCGGGAGCTGCGCTCCTCCAGCTCCCGACGGCGCCGCTGGAGGGCGAGTCCGACCGAGAGCTGGACGGTCTCCGCGTCGATCGGCTTCAGCACGTAGTCGTACGCCCCGCGCTTCAGGCAATCGATGGCCGTCAGCAGCCCGTGCGCCTCCGTAACCACGATCAGGACCGTCCGCGGGGCGAGTGGCGCCAGCTCCTCCAGAAGCTCCAGCCCCTTGCCCCGTCCGATCTGGATGTCCAGGATGACCAGGGCGAACGGGCCGCGCGTGCGCAGGAACCGGCGCGCCGTCTCCGCGTCCTCCGCGCCGACGCACTGCCTGTAGCCTGCCCAGCGCAGGGCGTGCGTCGTGTTCTCCCGGGCCCTTCGGTCGGAATCCACGATGAGTATGTTCAGAGCGTCCGTCTCGTCCATTGTCCCTCCTCGCCGTCCGCCCCTCCCATTATACGCAAGCGCACGGGCCGAAAGCAGCCCGAAACTCCCCCCGCGTGGGCGCACGCACGGGAGCCTGCCCCTACGATGCACTGATGCCCCGGTCCTCCCCTGTAGGGGCGCCCCCGTGGTCGCCCGCCCACGCTCTCGGCGCCCTATCTCCTGCCGCCCTCTGCGTCCTCGGCGAGCTCTCCGGTGGGCCCGGGCATTTGCGGAGAAGATGGACAAAATAGTCCTTGCATATGGTGGGTCCTCTCCGTATAGTGCCTGTGAGGGGGAGAAGACGGGAGAGGGCCATGTCCCTGGGCCCACCGGCCACGCGTCCCACGGTGTCCGCCGACCCCTGTGCACCGCCCACGGCCACCGAGCCCCCTCCGGCGAGGCTTCGGCGCCCAAGCTTCAGCGCTGACTCGGACGGAGAGGATTCCGCGCACGCTATCGGTGGCCGGGCGGGATTTGCTGCTTGCCGCCGTTGCCTTGCATGGGGCCGGGGCGGCAACCAGTACGACCATCGTCCAAGAGCATGCCAGCTACTCCTGGGGCGGCCGGAGCATGATAGTGAAAACAAAGTGTAAGATCACGAGCCGAACGATGCGGGTGGTGCACAAGGTCGTGGACAAAGCCAGAGGCGCCGTGGCCCACAGCGACGTCAAAATGGCAAGGTTCCTGCCGTTCGGCCTGAAGCTACCATGGAAGTGGGATGAGTGCAGAAGATACGGACTATCGCGCCGAGGTGATCAGGCGCCTGGCGGGGTACCTCGATGGCACGTCCTCGTGGAAGGAAGTCAGCGATTGGGCACTTGACGTGATCGTCGAGGCCGAGGTGCCTCCCGCGCTCGATGACGACGACGTAGACGAAGCGATAAGCCTGCTGTTTGACTTGCACGAAGCCGGCATCGAGCCGCGGCCTGCTGCGGCAGGAGGAATGGGCGCGGCGCACCGTGATCGGCCTTTGTTACGTGGCTCTGGTACACGGCGCGTTGGTGGGGGCCGGCTCGGCGACATACGCCGCCAT
>JASFTU010000220.1:0-4929 GCA_050050635.1 Candidatus Brocadiaceae bacterium | reverse complement strand
TCGACGTTGCCCGGGCAGACGAAGAAGTCGGCCGTCACGCCGGCCTCCCGCAGAAGGGGCAACGCGACGGTGCGGTTGTCGCGGTAGCCGTCATCGAAGGTGATGACGACCGGGTTGGGGGGCAGCTCGAGCCCGTTGTCCCTGTAGCGCAGGATGCGTTCCGACGTGATGGGCGTGAACTGGCGCTTGATGAACCGAAGCTGCTCGGCGAAAGCCTCCGGCGTGGCGCTGATGACGTCCGGGTCCCACGGGGTCTCCGGGTCGAACGGGCAGACCCGGTGGTAGGTGAGCACGGGCAGCCACGTGCCCGGCACCAGCCGCATGCCGGCGCGGAGCGCCCGCCACAGGCCGGACCGCCCGCAGAACTCGAACACTCGACGCCGGATCATCAATCCTCTCCCCCCAGCCAGCTCGGGCGGAGTTTGCGCGCCCCCCGGACGGCCGAGACGACGCCACGGCGCAGCTTCTCCTTCAGCGTGTTGCGGCAGATGCGGACCGAAACCAGCTCGCGCACCGAGTTGCTGAGGCTCTCCTTGTAGTGCTGATCGCCGAGCATGAAGTCATACTCCTTCGCGCCGGTCTCAATGGCGTGTTCGATGCAGCGGTAGTGCGCCAGGATGCCCGGCTGAATGCGCGTGTCCTCCAGCAGCTTCATTCCCGACAGGTAGCAGTAAACTGTGCCCTCGTAGCGCAGGTTGTAGCGGCAGGCGATGGGCTCGCCATCAAGCTTCACCCGCCAGAGCTGGGGCCACCCGAGCTCGAACGTCCGGCGAAGGAACTCCTCGTGGAACCGTGGGAAGAGGTCGCCGGCGAATACGCCGGCTTCGCCGAGCGCCTCCCACCGCTCCTGATGCAACCTGGCCAGATCGGAGAGCACCTCCAGGGCATCCTCAAGGCTCCGTGCCCTCTCGCAGGTGACTTCGCCGAGGTCCTCGAGCCGACGGATGGTCCGCCTGAGCTGGTATCGTCGCTTCTTGCTCAGCTCGTAGAGGTAGTCGTCGGCGCTCTCCGGCAGCTCAATGTAGTGACAGGGCCCGGAGCGGAGTTCATCCACCGAATGGCCGGCCTCTTCAGCGAAGCGCACGCAGGCCTCGTGCGCGACGGAGCCGCGCCGGACCCGGTGCAGCACGATGTCGCCCCACTTCTCCACAGCGTGCAGCAGTCGCTGGACCGCGGGCGCCACCTCATCCGCTCCGACCCCCGGGCGTACCGGAAAATCGACGTACTCCGAGTATACCTCGTGGCGCGTTGCCTCCCCGGTGCCCAGCAGTTCCAGTCGCTCGTAGGGGAACAGGCGGTTCATCACGGCGCTGCGATGCACGACGGGCACGATGGCGGCGGAGCCCTCCTCGTCGCCGCGGACGCCGGCGAGGAGCGTCCGCCCGCTCCCGAACACCTGCCACCACGTGGAGACCCACTCCCAGCTATACATGGGATGGGAAACACCGCCCGTCCCCTGGATGCTTCGCCATGCGGCTTCCAGCTCGCCGAGATCATCGCCGGGCTCGAACTGCAGAATGTGGACGTTCACGTCAGACTCCCGGGGATTTGCGGCGGTGAAGCGAAGCCGAACCGGATCGCGCCCTCGTGCGACATCGCAGCTTCGCCAGCGAGGCCGGCGCGGCTGCTCTGTGCCGACTGTGGAGGTGGCGCCTCATAGTACTATGCGAATCAAGAGCCACAGGGCCGGTACGCTGACAAGTTCCGCCGCCAGGACGTACTTGCTGTCGGACAGTGTGAACCTGTGCTCCAGGGGACCTTGGGCGCGCTCGTAGATGAGGCGGAGGGCCACCACCATGGCGAGCATCACGAACAGGGGCTCGACGTACGTCCTGCTGAGAAAGAACGCGGCGGCGTAGAACCCCATCAGGCCGCTCAACGACGCCACGCCGAACCGCCTCAACTGCCGGACGTCCGCCTCCTTTCCGTGCCCTCCCCCCCCGCGGGGGTCCGTGCCAGGCGGCGCCCGCCGGCGCGGCGAGTCTCTGCCATCCACCTGAGACAGCGCCCACGCATCCTTCGAACACGCCATGGCCATCCCGAGCCAGAAGAAATAGCCGAACAGGCCCATCTCGGCCCAGGCCAGCAGAAACGAGTTATGTGCTGACCGTCCCTCACTCGAGAACTCCGTGAACCTGTGCGCGCCCAGCCCAAAGATCGGGTACCTCTTGAGAAGCCGGTTGCCCGTGCCCCAGGCCATCAGCCGCCCGCGCGCTGCACCCTCGTCGGCGCTGATCGTGCGGATGCGCGACGGAGCAAACAGGAACACGACGATGACGGCACCGACTGCCAGCGCCAGGGCCACCTTCCTGTTCCTGAGGAGCAGGAACACGTAGGTCACCACGGCGACGCCGAGCGCCAACCAACCTCCGCGCGAATTGGTCAGATATATGCAGTAGAGCAGAGGCACCATGCCGAGCGCGCACAGGAGCCGCCATGGCACGTTCTCCCTCCTGTTCGTCGCGATGCTGAAGAGGAACGGGAGCACCGCCACCAGCATGAGGGCAAGATCATTGGGATCGTGGAAGAGGCCGAACCCCCTCACCCGAACCAGTTCACGCTGGACGAGAGCGGTGGCGCCGCCGAACCCCGTGTGATCCGCACTGTGAGCCTGCAGAATCCCGTGCCACGACATGAACAACGCACCGATCACCAACATGAACACCAGCCAGCGGAAGCGCCGGACCGAATCGACCGCCGTGGCAACGAGGAAATAGACGATGACTATCTTGCCGAAATCCCGGAAGTCGCGAACCAGGAAAGAGAGAAAGGTGTGCCGGGCGTGGCTCATCAGAACGGCCAGGAAAAGCCCCAGCATCAGCAGGTTCTGGGGCGCAGACAGGAGGCCCTCCTTCTTTACGCTGCCCAGCCACGTGATGACCGCTCCCGCGACCACGAAATCGAGAATCGGGAAGCCGTGCATCCAGGTGACCCACTCCTGGGGCCGGATAAGGAGGAGGGCCACGTATAGCATGACGAAGAAGGAAGCCACTCTCGCTCCTCTGTGCGCTGGAACCCGGCCGAGATCATCCGACCCCGACATGCTGCAAACTCTGTTCCCCCTGTGAGCGGGCCGTAGGAGGGGCCATGGGCGAGAAGCAGCATCCCGAGGCCCGAGCCTGTCCACTAAAATCAACACCCTGTCTCGAAAAGTGTACACACCCCCGTCCGAAGGGGCTGCACCCCCCCTTCGGGAGCAGGGCCTTCCCGCGCACGCTTCGGCGGGTTCTGTGTGCACGCGCGGCGGCCGCAGGGGAACACCGTCCGCAGGCTGGAACGAAGCCTCGAGGGAGGGAACTGCGCTCAGGAACGATCGCCGTGCCGAGCCGCGCGCGTCCATCCCTGCGACGGGCACGGAGCCGAGCTGCTCTGGCTACGGGCGGCACGTGCTTTGCTCCGAGACTGATCCCGGGAGGCAGGCCGCGATACGGAAAGTCCGAGCCGCACAATGGTTCCCGTGATCCCCGTAACCCGACAGGCCCACGCAGGGAGCAGTAGGACGCTATGGAGTCCAATCTGATTGAGCCGCACGGCGGCGTGCTGGTCGACCTGGTGGCGAACGCCGAACGAGCCGAAGACATCCGCGATGCAGCACGGGACTGGCCTTCGTGGGACCTCACGCCCCGCCAGTTGTGTGACCTCGAACTCCTCCTGAACGGCGGCTTCTCGCCGCTCCGGGGGTTCATGACGCGAGAGGCCTATGAGGGCGTCTGCAGGGACATGCGGCTGCCCGGCGGCACGCTGTGGCCGATGCCGATCGTGCTGGACGTGGATGAGGAACTGGCGGACGAGCTGAGCGAGAACGACGAACTGGCGCTGCGGGACCCGCAGGGGATCCTGCTGGCCGTCATGCACGTGGATGACATGTGGCGGCCCGAGCTGGAGGAGGAGGCGGAGCTGGTCTTCGGCACGGCGGACCCGCAGCACGTCGGCGTAGCCGGCCTGCTGAAGAGGACGAATCCCTGCTACGTCGGGGGGCGGGTGGAGGGCGTTGAGCTGCCGGCGCATTACGATTTCGTCGAGTACCGCCTGAGCCCGGCCGAGTTGCGCGAGCGGTTCTCCTGGCTGGGATGGCGGCGAGTGGTCGGCTTCCAGACCCGCAACCCCATGCACAGGGCACACTTCGAACTCACCCTGCGCGCGGCCCGGATGCTGGAGGCGAGCCTGCTGATCCACCCCGTGGTGGGCATGTCCAAACCTGGAGACGTGGACCACTACACCCGCCTTCGCTGCTACATGGAGCTGTTCAAGCACTACCCGCGGAACACGGCCGTGCTCGCCCTGCTTCCCCTGGCGATGCGCATGGCGGGGCCGCGGGAGGCGCTCTGGCATGCCCTCATCCGGAAGAACTACGGCTGCACCCATTTCATCGTGGGGCGGGACCACGCCGGCCCGGGGAAGGACGCCAATGGCGACCCGTTCTACGGGCCCTACGAGGCCCAGGAACTGCTGAACCAGCACAACGACGGCGTCGGCATCGAAGTGGTGTTGTTCGAGCACATGGTCTACGTGGCCGAGAAGGATAAGTACTTCCCGAAATCGGAAGTGCCCGAGGGCGTCGAGCCGAAGTACATCTCGGGCACCGAATTGCGGGCCCGGCTGCGCGAGGGGCGCAAGATTCCCGAGTGGTTCACCTTCCCGGAGGTGGCCGAAGAGCTTCGCCGAACCTATCCTCCCCGTCACAGGCAAGGGCTGACGGTCTTCTTCACGGGGCTGCCCAGCTCGGGCAAATCCACCCTCGCCAGCGTGCTGCAGGCGAAACTGCTCGAGATGGGGGGACGGCCGGTCACCCTGCTCGATGGCGACATAGTGCGGAAGAACCTATCCTCGGAGCTCGGCTTCTCCAAGAGGGATCGCGACATCAACATCCGTCGGATCGGCTTCGTCGCCTCCGAGATCACCAAGAACGGGGGCATCGCCATATGCGCG
>JASFTU010000219.1:0-4989 GCA_050050635.1 Candidatus Brocadiaceae bacterium | reverse complement strand
AACATCCCATTGCAGAGCACGTGCTGCAGTTCCGGGAACTGCAGAAGCTGAAGTCCACGTACGCGGACGCGCTGCTGGAGATGGTGCATCCGGAAACCGGCCGGATCCACGCCAGCTTCAACCAGACCGTGACGGCCACGGGGCGCCTTTCCAGCAGCGACCCAAATCTGCAGAACATCCCCGTGCGCACCGAACTGGGACGCACCATTCGGAGCGCCTTCGTGCCCCGCCGGCAGGACATGTCGCTGCTGAGCGCCGACTACTCCCAGGTGGAGCTGCGGATCATGGCGCACTGTTCCGGCGACCCGACACTTCGCCGCGCTTTCCAGGAAGACCGGGATATCCACCGCTTCGTCGCGGCTCAGGTGAACGGAGTGCCCGAGGAGGAGGTCACCGACCTGATGCGGCAGCAGGCGAAGGCCGTCAACTTCGGCATCATCTACGGCCTGAGCCCCTACGGGTTGAGCAAGCAGATCGACGTGCCCGTGGAGGAGGCCGAGGACTTCATCGGCGCGTACTTCGAACGCTATCCCCGGGTCAAGCAGTTCATCGGCCAAACCGTCGAGCAGGCCAGGCGCGACGGCTACGTCGCCACACTTGCCGGGAGAAAGCGCCGCATCGAGGGAATCCGTGGCTCCGGGGCAACGCGGGGAGCGGCCGAGCGAATCGCCGTCAACACCGTCATACAGGGATCCGCCGCGGACCTGATAAAGCTGGCCATGGTCGAGATACACAACGGCTTGCCCGAAGTGGACGTTGAGGCGCGTATGCTGCTGCAGATACACGACGAGCTCGTCTTCGAAACCCCCGATGCGACGCTGGAGAAGGTGCGCGGATTCGTGACGCAGAAGATGTCCGACGCTCTCGATCTGGCGGTGCCGCTGAAGGTGGAGACCGCAGTCGGGAAGAACTGGGCGGAGGCGAAATGAACCACACCCACCAGAGGCCCGCAGGTCCCCCGGTCGTGGGAATCCTCGGCGGAGTGGCCAGCGGAAAGAGCACCATCGCCCGGCTCCTTGCCGAACGGGGAGCGGCCGTTGTCGACGCGGACGAGATCGGCCACGAGGTGCTCAGGCTCCGCGCAGTGCGCGAGGCAGTCATCGGGGAGTTCGGCGCGGAGGTGCTCGACGAAACCGGAGATATCTCTCGCAGTCGCCTGGCGGAGCGAGTGTTTGGTGACAACGCGCGTGTTCGCAAGCTCAACCGCATCGTCCATCCCCCCATCCTGCGGCGCATCCGAGGTAGGATTCGCAATCTGAAACAGGAGAACGCCGTCCCGCTGATCGTGCTCGACGCGGCTCTGCTGGCGGAAACCGATTTGCACAGGGACCTCTGTCAATCGCTGCTGTTCGTGGCGGCGCCGGAGGAGACGCGTCGCCAGAGGGCCCGAGAGGGCCGGGACATGAGCTCTGAGCAGTTCAGCAGGCGTAGCGAGGCGCAGATGGCGGTGCGGGAAAAGAGGAAACTGGCGGACTTCGTAGTTGACAACTCCGGTTCTCTGGAGGAACTGGAGCAGGAGGTCGACGAACTCTGGCCCGAGCTTTGCAAAACAGCAGGACGGGCACCCACCCACGAACCTTCCACATAACGTTTCACATTCTCTTCAACACGTAAGGACGTAAAAATGGCGGATAGTAGACGCACCGAGACTCAGCAGAGGGAAGCCAGGAAAGCGGAGGAGTTCCACATAACGCAGCTGCAGAAGATGACTATCAAGCAGCTCCGCGAACTCGCCAGAGAGGAAGGCCTGAGCAACACGAGCGGCCTGAAAAAGCAGGAGCTGATCTTCCAGTTGCTCAAGAAACGCGTCAGCAAGACCGGCGCGCTCTACGGGGAAGGCGTGCTTGAGGTGCTGCCCGACGGCTACGGTTTCCTTCGGTCACCGGACTACAGCTACCTGCCCAGCCCCGACGACATCTATGTCTCGCCCAGCCAGATAAGGCGTTTCGGGCTGCGCACGGGGAATCTCGTGACGGGCCAGATCCGGCCTCCGAAGGACAAGGAGAACTACTTCGCCCTGCTGAAGGTCGAAGCGGTCAACTATGAGAGCCCCGACGCGGCCCAGAACGTCGCGGTGTTCGAGGATCTGACGCCGTACCACCCCACAGAGCGACTGATCATGGAGCGGGACAGTGACGAGATCGAGATGCGCATGGTCGATCTGGTCACGCCCATTGGCAAGGGACAGCGAGGCCTGATCGTCGCCGCTCCCCGGACGGGCAAGACGATCCTGCTGCAGAAGATCGGCAACTCGGTCGCCGAAAACGACGCGAACGTTGAGTTGATCATTCTGCTGATCGACGAGCGTCCGGAGGAGGTGACCGACATGCGGCGCACCGTGCCGGCGGCGGAGGTCATCAGTTCGACGTTCGATGAGCCCGCCAGCCGCCACATCCAGGTCGCCAACATGGTCCTCCAGAAGGCGCGGCGACAGGTGGAGTTCGGCCGCGACGTGGTGATACTGCTCGACAGCATCACTCGTCTTGCTCGGGCCCACAACACGGAGGTCCCGCACAGCGGCAAGATCCTCAGCGGCGGCGTCGAGGCCAGCGCACTGCAGAAGCCCAAGAGGTTCTTCGGCAGCGCGCGGAACATCGAGGAAGGCGGCAGCCTGACCATCATCGCCACGGCGCTGGTGGACACCGGCAGCCGCATGGACGAAGTGATCTATGAGGAGTTCAAGGGCACAGGCAACATGGAACTCCACCTGGACCGCACCCTTGCCGACCGGCGCATCTGGCCGGCCTTCGACGTCACGCGCAGCGGCACCCGCAAAGAGGAGCTACTGCTCGACCCCGAAGAACTCAAACGGGTTCAACTCCTGCATCGCATGCTCAACGAGATGAACCCGATCGAAGGCGTGGAGCTGCTGCGGGACAAGCTGGTTCAGACCCAGAACAACGCCGAGTTCCTGATGAGCATCAACGTGGACCAGAGGTAAGGTTCCAGCACCGGGGGCTCCCCGTTGGACACGCCGAGTGTCAAAGCTCAGGTCCATGGCGGCATCCTGGGGGCCGTGGTGGGGGATGCCCTGGGCCTGCCCTTTGAGGGAGCCACGCGCGAATGGCTCGCCGGGGAACAGGTCAATGGGATGACCGGGGACGGCCCGCACGGCAGACCGGCCGGCACGTGGTCCGACGACAGCTCCCTGCTGCTGTGCGTCGCCAGCAGCCTGTGCTCCGGCTACCGACCGGACCACATTGCCTCGAACTTCCTCTCCTGGTGGCGCGAAGGCCTCTGGACACCCTCCGGGATGCCCTTCGGGTACGGCAGCACCATTGCAGCGGCCATCCAGCGGATGCTGGCGGGAGTGCCTGCCCTGGAAGCCGGTCTGGACGGGGAAGGCGCGAACGGAAACGGCTCCCTGATGCGCACACTCCCCGTTGCCCTCTACTTCTCCAAGCAGCGTCGCCGAATGCTGAACGCGGCCCACGAGGTCTCCGCCCTCACGCACGCCCACCCGCGTTCACAGATGTGCTGCGGCATATACTGCCTGGTTGCGTCGTACCTGCTCGAAGGAGCGCAGAAGCGGGAGGCGGTGGAGGCCGCGGTGCGCTACGCCGGCGCGCACTACCGGGGGGAGCCCTGGGAGGCGGAACGGCCTCACCTGGAGGCGATCCTCACGTTGGGCCTCGTCGACCTTGACCGCTACCAGGTTCGCTCGGGCGGCTACGTGGTGGAGACGCTGGAGGCGGCCCTCTGGAGCTTGCTGCGCGGTCGCTCCTACCGCAACACACTCCTGATCGCCGTCAACCTCGGCGGCGACACCGACACCGTAGGCTGCGTGACGGGCGGACTGGCAGGCACGCACTACGGCACAGACAACCTGCCCGCCGAGTGGGTGGAGAAGCTGGCGCGGCTGGACGACATCGAGCACCTCTGCGAGCGGTTCTACAGGGCCCTAAGTGCCCGTCGCTGAAGGCTCCCCTCCCCGCCTCAGTCGCCGTATCGCCTGACCCACCACGAGCGGCATCAGCGAACACCCGCCGATCACCAGCCAATCCACCGGGGCCGGACGGGCCGTCTTCAGGACCGTCTTCAGCCCCGGCGCATAGACAGCCGCCAGCTGAAGGGCGACCGTCAGCACGATCGCACCCAGCACGAAGCGGTTGCTGAACCAGTCTTTGAGGCGAAGCGCCCTCCCCTCCTTGCGCGAGTTGAAGACGTGCAACAGCTGGGCGAAGCCGATGGTCAGGAAGCTCATCGTGATGGCCGGGTCCGGTTCGGTGCCCACTTCGTATCCCCGCACCAGCCGACCCACCAGGAAGGCCGTGATCGTTGAGAGGGTAATCAGCAGACCGAATCCCAGGATGGACTTCAGCATGTCCGCCCCGAGCAGCGATGCCTCCGGATCGCGCGGGGGCCTGTCCATAACGTCCGCTTCGCCGGGCTCCATGGCAAGCGCGAGCGCGGGGAACACGTCGGTGATGAGGTTGAGCCACAGTATCTGCAGGGGGAGCAACGGGAGGGGCTCGCGAAGCAGCGACCCCAGCAGGAGGGCCAGCACCGAGGCCAGCAGCATGGTGAGCACCTCGCTGAGGTTGCAGCTGAACAGGTAGTGGATGAACTTCCTGACGTTGTCGTAGATGATCCGGCCCTGGTGGACGGCCCGGCCCACGGTGACGAAGCGGTCATCGAGCAACACCATGTCCGCCGTCTCTTTGGCCACGTCGGTGCCCTTTATGCCCATGGCCACGCCGATGTCCGCCCCTTTCAGCGCGACCGCATCGTTGACGCCGTCTCCGAGCATGGCGCATATCTCGCCGCGGTCCTGCAGGGCCTCCAGGATGTCCACCTTCTGCTCCGGGCTGACTCGTGCGAAGATCTCCACCTCGTCCAGGCGGCTGACCAGTTCTTCATGGCTCAACCTGCTCAGCTCTCGCCCTGTTATCACGGTCGCTCCCTCGGGCGCGACGTGCAGTCGGGTGGCGATCTCCAGGGCGGTGGCCGGTTGATCTCCGGTGATCATGACCGTCTTGACGCCCGCCC
>JASFTU010000218.1:0-4996 GCA_050050635.1 Candidatus Brocadiaceae bacterium | reverse complement strand
GCTCGAGTCCGGCTCCGCGTAGCCCCTTTCACCCGCCCCCGCCCACCGCTACAATGGCGTACCCTCGCCCCCGTCTCGCGCGTGCATCGGAGAGCGGGGCGGCCGCCACCGATCCGCAGGGAGGAAGACCATGGCCATCGCCTGTTCGACCAGCGCCTTCAGGACGCCCCTGGACGAGGCGCTCAGTAACGTCACGAAGCTCGGCTTCCAGCACGTGGACATACTCGCCAACCCCGGCTGGGACCACATCAATACCGACGGGCTGGCCGACGACTGGCGGGGCACCGCCGACCGCGTCGCCCGCCTGCTGGAGGAACACGCCCTCACCCCCGTCGCCCTCAACGTCGCCGTGGGCAACCTGCACGAGCGTTCCGAGGACGCCAACCGGGACCGGGAGCGTTGCCTGGAAGGGCTGACCCGGCTCATGAGCCGCCTCGGCATCGGCCTGGCCTCCTTCTACCCGGGCTTCCGCGCCGACGAGCGCCGATGGGCCGACGTGCTTCGGGACACGCTCGC
This sequence comes from Candidatus Brocadiaceae bacterium, assembly GCA_050050635.1. GTDB lineage: Bacteria > Planctomycetota > Brocadiia > SM23-32 > SM23-32 > JASFTU01. Next base: position 4,480 of record JASFTU010000218.1, on the reverse strand, counting down.
CACCTGGGAGGAGATGAAGGCCGTCGCCGCCGGCCAGGGCGTGGAGTTCTGCATCGAACTCCACAAGAACACCCCCTTCGAGACGCTCCGGCAGTGCACCGAGTTGCTCGACTCCGCCCCCGAGATGCGCATCGCATACGACCCCAGCCACTTCGTGATGCAGGGCATGGACGTGCGCGAGACCGCGCCCCTGCTGGAGAGGGCCGCCCACGTCCACCTCCGCGACGCCGCCGCCGAGAAGATGCAGGAGCAATGCGGACGGGGCAGCGTGGACTTCGCCTGGCTGCTGGACGCCCTCGAAGACCGCCACTACGCCGGCCACTACTCCATCGAATACCTCGGCGGCGCCGACTGGGACGTCACCGACGACATCCTGCGCCTCAAGGAAATGCTGGAAGAGCGGTCCGACGGATGAGCCGGGCCGACGCCCTCCCCCGAAGGAGGCCCTGCATGAGCCGCTTCTACGACGTCAGCGTCCCCCTCCGCGACGGGATGCCCATCTACCCCGGCGACGAGCCCTTCCGCAGCCGCCTCCTGCGGTCCATCCAGGCCGGCGAGGGCGCTGACCTCTCGGCCTTCTCCATGAGCGCCCATACCGGCACTCACGTGGACGCCCCCGCGCACATGCTCGAAGGCGGCGCGACGCTGGACGCGATATCGCCCGAAACCCTGATCGGGCCCGCCCGCGTGGTCGAAGTCCCGGACGTGGAGATCATCGGCGCCGCCCAGCTCGAGTCCAAAGACTGGGCCGGCGTCCAGCGCGTCCTGCTGAAGACCAGCAACTCCGGGAAGCTCAGCCGCCTGGACCGTTTCGTCGAGGACTTCGTCGCACTCGACGCGTCCGGGGCGGGGTTCCTGGCCGACCTCGGCCTCCGCCTGGTCGGCGTGGACTACCTGTCCGTGGATCGCTTCCACAGCGGCAGCCACCCCGCACACACCGCCCTCATGCGGGCCGGCACGGTCATCGTCGAGGGGCTCGACCTCTCCGCCGTGCCGCCGGGCGACTACGAACTCATCTGCGCTCCGCTTCGGATCGCCGGCGCCGACGGAGCGCCCGCCCGCGTCTTCCTCAGGCAGAGCTGAACCACCGTGGCCACCGAACGGACACTGCCCCCGCCCCTCCCGGCCGACCTCCCCGCCGACCGCGCCGTCGGCATCACCACCACCGTCCCGGTCGAAGTCATCCTCGCCGCCGACCTGGTGCCGGTCGACCTCAACAACGTCTTCATCACCGCCCCCGACCCCGATGAGCTCGTCGCGCGGGCGGAGCGGGCCGGCTTCCCCCGCACCTGTTGCTGCTGGACCAAGGGTATCTACGGCGCCGCCCGGCAGCTCGGAATCGACCGCGTGATCGGCGTCACGCGCGGCGACTGCAGCAACGCCGAAGCCCTCCTGGAGGTGCTCCGACACGAGGGCCGCAAATGCATCCGCTTCGACTACCCCTCCACCCCCGAACCCGCCGCCATGCAGCGTGCCCTCGAGCGCCTGGCCGACGAACTCGGCGCCGACCTCGCGGAGGCCGAGCGGTGGCGCGATCGCCTGGCGCCCCTCCGCGCGCTCGCCGACCGCATCGACCGCCTCACCCACGAGCAGGCCCGCGTGCACGGGCTGGAGAACCACCTCTGGCTGGTCAGCACCAGCGACTTCTGCACCGACCCCGACCGCTACCGCGCCGAGGCCGACCGCTTCCTCGACGCCGCCGCCGCGCGGGAGCCCATCGGCCACTCCCTGCGCCTCGGCCTCTGCGGCGTGCCCCCCATCGTCCCCGACCTCTACGACTTCCTCGAATCACAGGGCGCGCTTATCGTTTTCAATGAAACGCCCCGCCAGTTCGCTATGCTCCAGGACTCCGAAGCCCTCGCCGACCAATACTCCCGCTACACCTACCCCTATGGAGTGTTCGGCCGCATCGAGGACGTCCGGGAGGAGTGCAAGGCCCGCCGCCTCGACGGACTGGTCCACTACGTGCAGAGCTTCTGCCACCGCCGCATCGAGGACCGCATCCTCCGCGACCGACTGGAGCTGCCCATACTCACCCTCGAGGCCGACCGCCCCGGCCCCCTGCCCGGCCAGCTCAAAACGCGCCTGGAGGCATTCGTCCAGATGCTCGCCGCCCGCAGGAGCGGCCGCTCCATCCTCTGAGCCCGCGCCGCCCTACCCCTCCTGCAGCCCCGGCACCTGCGCCACCTCCTCCGCGCTCCACCCCAGCATCGCCAGCTTCTCCCGGATGTAATACCGGTAGTTCTCCAGCGACACCGTCTCCGGTATCCGATGGTCCCCGTGCGGGATGAACCCCCCATCCTCGACCACCCACTCGACACGCTTCAGCTCGTCCAGGATCGCCTGCGGCCCGTCCGCCAGCCTGTGCTTGTTCAACCCCCCGCGCAGCAGAAGCTCCCGCCCGAACATCTTCCGATACTTCACCGGGTCGCTCCCCGGGTGCACCTCCAGAGGGAACATGCAGTTCAGCCCGCACTCCAGCCACACCGGCACCAGGTCCGTCACGTCCCCGTCGCAATCCGTCCAGATCACCGTGCACCCGTGCCGCCGCAAAAGGTCGCACACCCGCTTCAGCCGCGGACCCACGACCTCCCGGAACATCCCCGGGCTGATCATCGGACCGCTCCGGAAGCATATATCCTCCCAACCCCCCGCGAAGTCCACCTCCACGTGCTTCAGCGCCTCCTCGATCTGCCGGTAATACACCCGCGTCAGCGTCTCGACGATGTCCTCGACCAGCTCCCGATCGTCATACAGCATCAGCGAGATGTTCTCGAACCCGATCCAGTTGCGCGGTATGCCGAAGTACGAGCCCAGCCCCGTCCCCACGGGCAGCTCCGAGCGCAGAAGCTCCCGCCCCAGCGCCTCGTAGTCGGTCTCGAACCGCCGCGGATCCTCCGGGTCCAGCCGCTCCTTGAACCGCTCCCAATCCTCCCACCCCTCGATGGGGAACTTGATGTAGTGCGGGATCGTCTTCACTCCCCGCGTCTTCTCCTCCAGCACCGACCCGTCCGGCTGCCGCACCACGCGCTTCTCTTCGCCCTCCTCCAGCACCTCCCACTCCCCCTCGAAGGGCGGGATCAGCCCCTGGCGGAACGGCACCCCCGCCCGCGGGTCCACCCCGAAATACGCCTCCACGCTCGGGTTATCGTCATACTCCTCCGGCAGCCCCTCGCCGTGCCACCGCTCGATCGTCTCCCCCAGGTAGCCGAACTCCCAGTGCGGGATGCGGTCCACGCTCTGGTAATGCATCACGCGCCGGAACCGCTCCCGATGCGTCATCTCGCCCACGTCCTTGTTGACGATGCTGTCCGCCATCGGCCCGTCCTCGCCCTTGCGCAGCGGCCGGACGCTCCTGTGGCCCGGCCAGTCGCAGAACCCCTCGTTATAGCGCAGCCCGCGCGCATTGCAACCGTCCCGCCCTTCTTCAGAAGCGCACGGATGGGCCTATGCTGTAGCTCTATCGCAATCGCGCAGAAAAAGCCTTGCAACTATGCACCTGTCGTCGTACAATGCCCGATGTGGACGCCGCGCAGCAGCTCGCGGGTGTGCGCGAGGGTGAAGCCAGTCACTGACTCAAAAGGATGCTCTACTTCGCGTACGGTTCGAATATGGACCTGGAGCAGATAAGGGAACGATGTCCCTCTGCCGGATTCCAGTTCAGAGCCAAACTCCCTGACCACGAGCTGGGTTTTACACGCAAGTCCCGCAGAAGGGGCTGCGGCGTCGCAGACGCCGTCCCCACCGATGGGGGAGAGGTATGGGGCGTGGTGTACGAGATTGACGAGGAGCACGTGCCCTGTCTGGATCGCTGGGAGGGCTACGGGCCCTATCGGGCGGAGTGCAGGAACGCTTACGTGAGGAAGAAGTGCACGGTGCTCAAGGAAGGAGAGCCGGCACGCCGGCTGGAGGTGTTCACGTACTTCGCGAACCGCCAGCCAGACCCTCCGCCGCCAAGCGAGTCCTACATGCAACTCATCACCGAGGCCGCGAAATGCTGGGGTCTGCCTCACGACTACGTCCGGCAGCTTGAGGAAACTCCGGTGCAAGAGAGATAGAGCGGGATTCCATCGAGGGGCACGCTTTGGCGAACTCCACGTGTGCCCGTAGGCTCTTCACCAGCGACACCCCGACGCAAGCCGCCACGAACACCACGCTCACCGCCGTCGCCAGCACCAGGTCCCGGTCCCGGAAGCCCTCCGCGATGCATGTGGCCAGCAGGAACACCATCACGAGCACCAGTCCCACGAACATCGCGCAGCCGGTCGGATCCTCGTGCGGTTCGTGCTCCGTGTCGTGCGGCCGGAACGTGCCGAACCCCGGATGCAGCATGCCCTTGCCCTTCCAATATTGCCCCGCCCACCTTACCGCCCGTGTCCCCACTCCTGCAACCGCGTGTAAGCGACCGCGTGCGCTTGACAATCTCACGTCACCCGCATAGCATCAGAAGTGGCTAAATGGGAGTTCACCGTGCACTTCC
>JASFTU010000217.1:0-5014 GCA_050050635.1 Candidatus Brocadiaceae bacterium | reverse complement strand
CCGCTGACCATGGTACGTGACGTGTGCGCGTTCCCGGAACTGCAGGACAGCACCTTCTCCCTGATGGACATCGATCCCGAAGGGCTGGCGCGGACGGTCTCGGCTGCGCGGGAGCTGACCGATGCGTTCGACCTCCCCGCGATCATCGAGCCCACCACGGACCGGAGGGAGTCGCTGGCCGGTGCGGACTTCGTGATCGTGACCTTCCAGGTCGGGGGCCTCGAGGCCTACCGCTTCGACGTGGACATCCCACGCGAATACGGCGTGGATCAGCCCGTCGGGGACACGATGGGACCGGGAGGGGTGTTCCGGGGTCTGCGCACGATCGAGGTGTTGAAGGGTCTCTGCGCCGACATGCGCGAGCTGTGTCCGGACGCGCTCATGCTGAACTACGCCAATCCCATGGCCATCAACACGTGGGCGGCCTACGAGCTGGGCGTGGACGTGGTCGGCCTGTGTCACAGCGTTCAGGGGACATCCGCGCTCCTGGCACGGGAGCTGGGCGTCCCCATCGACGAGTGCAGCTGCCGAGCCGCCGGGATCAACCATCAGGCCTGGTTCATCCAGTTCGAGCATCAGGGCCGCGACCTCATACCGGAGATACGGCGCCGGATCATCGAAAAGCACCTGCAACGCAGGGGCCGCGGTGACGCCGGCGACGAGCTCTACGCAGGGGGACAGGAGCGGGTACGCGCCGAGCTCACGCAGTTGACCGGCTACTTTCACTCGGAGTCCAGCCACCACGGCTCGGAGTATGCCCCGTGGTTCCGGAAGGACGCGGAAACCGTCCGGGAATACCTGCCGGAACGGTGGGACTACTACGAGATATGCCGCAGCCACGACGAAGAGGGCAGGGCCCGAAGGCTGCTGGAGCGCGCCCGGGAAGAAGGCCTCAAGCCCGGACACGAGTACGGCGCGTACATCATCGACAGCGCGACGACGGGCCGTCCGAGGGTAGTCCACGGGTCTGTCCGAAACCGGGGCTCGATCACGAACCTGCCCGACGGATGCGCCGTCGAGGTCCCTTGCCTGGTGGACGGCAACGGGCTGCAGCCCACCTTTGTGGGCGCTCTCCCGCCCCCCTGTGCGGCCGTCAACAGAGCCTGCGTCAATGCCCAGGAGCTGGCTGTGCGGGCGGGCCTGAACGGGGACCGCGACCTGGTGTACGCGGCCGTGGCCATGGACCCGCTGACCGGCGCCCTCTGCACGCTGCCGCAGATACGGGAGATGGTGGACCGGCTGTTCGAGGCGGAGGAGGAGTGGCTGCCTTCCTTCTGTGACTGAGCTCTATCGCGGCTGCTCAGTCGGTCCGCCGCCGGGCCCTTCCGCCGGCTCCGATGCCAGTTCCAGTTTGCACGCCCTCGCCGCGCTCACCGTCAGGGACATCATTGCGGACAGAATGAGGGCGTTCAGGAACAGGGTAACCAGCGCGCCTGCCACCCCCCAGACGTTGCCGCCTGTGAGATGCATGACGAGGAGCGAGATATAGATCAGAGCCACGTGGAGGAGGAACAGCCACCTGCCGAGGCGGGCTCGGGCGGCGAGTCCGTCGTAGCCCGCCTCGCCGGCGAGTCCGGCAATCGCATTGCATAGCTGCCAGACGAATGCGAGGCCGACGGCCAGGGCTCCCGTGTACAGCAGCAGGAAAGCCGACGGCGAATCCGTCAGACGGGAGGCCACGATGCGTGCGACGATCAGCATCAGGGCGAGCAGTGCCAGCACGCGCCACCGCCGTGCCGGGGGACGCTGCAGGTGGTTCAGTGCCAGGACCACGATCAACCACCCCACCAGATCCGGCAGAACGCGCAGGCCGGGTACCCGGACGGGCAGAAAGAAGACGAACGCCCAGGTGAGCACCCGGAAGGTCCGTCGCCATGCCGCGAGAGCGTCCGCGTCGAACTCACCTTCGCTGAACCCGCGGCTCTCGGGCCGTATCCCCTCGTTCATGTCTCCGCTCCGTCCGCGTGGCTCAGCGCAGGCGCGCGTCACGCTTGGCGCGCTTGTGCTCGTACATCAGCGCGTCTGCCTCGGCGAGTAGCTCATCCAGGGAGGTGCTGTACTTCGGCTTGTAGACCGCAACCCCCACGCTCAGGGACAGCTCGTAGGGTCGGGAGTTCGGCTCGTTCACTGCGGCGAGTTTCTCCTGCAGGCGTGCCAGCATCTCGTGCCGGTTGCCGCCGACCGCATCCAGGGCGAGAATGGCGAACTCGTCTCCGCCCAGCCTGGAGACAATGTCGGAGTCGCGGAACGTGTCGCGGAGCACGTCGCTTATCTCCGTCAGCGCCTTGTCGCCGGCCTTGTGCCCGTGGGAGTCGTTTATACGCTTCAGGCCGTCCACGTCGGCATAGAACAGGAGCACGGGCTCCCCGGTGCGGTCGGCCACCTTGAGCTGCTGCTTGGCCAGGTGGAAGAAACCGCGCCGGTTGTGCAGCTCGGTCAATGGGTCCACCAGGGTCAACATGCGTAGCTCGTCGCGGAGCCGCACCTGCTCGGAGATGTCCCGGGCGATGACCGAGATGCCCGTCACTGAACCCCCATCGCCGAAGATCGGACAGATCGTCAGTGACACGTTGATGGCCCGGCCGCCCCGCGTCACGCAGATTGTCTCGTAGTGACGGATGCTCTCCCCCTGTGCGGCGCGGAGGATCACTTCGTTGAGACCCTCCCGGAATTGAGTGGGCGCCAGCTCGTCCATGCGGCGCCCGAGGAACTCCTCGGCCTCGTAGCCGTATATTCGTTCGGCGCCCGGATTCCAGCTGGTGACCGCGCCTTCGGCGGAAAGCCCCACTATGGCATCGTCGGAGGCCTCCACGATGGCTGCCAGTTGAGCGGCGGCGTCTCGGGCCTCCCTCTTCTGCGTTATCTCCTCGGCTACTTCCACTACGCCGGCTATCTCGCCGCCGTCTCCCGGGACGGGATAACCGCGGACCAACCAGACGCGCCCGTCGAAGGTCGTCATCTGGCCTTCGTGGGGCCGACCGTCCTCGCGCGCATCCGCGATGGGGCAGTCGGGGCAGGGAGTCCCCGAACGCTGCCAGACCTGGTGGCACTTCCGCCCCACTATCTCATCGACTGTCATGCCCACCGATTCGGCCGCCGCCCTGTTGGCCCACAGCACGTCCATCTCCGGGCCCTGAAACACCACGATCTCCGACATGCTGTCGAGGATCGCTTCCTTCTCCAGTTCCGTCTTGCGGAGGGCCTCCTCGGCCTCCAGCCGGTCGGTTATGTCCGTCTGGATGGTCAGCAGTCCAAGGGTGCTCTCGCTCTCGCCGGTGACCGGTATCCTGGTCACTTCGATGACGCGCTCCCCGCCCTCTGGTCCGGTGGTCATCACCTGGCGGTGGGCTTCCCCGGACTCGATGACGCGCCGATCTTCAGTGCGCTGCTCCTCCGCCACGGCGGGAGGGAAGAGGTCGAAGTCTGTCTTGCCCACTACCTCCGGAGGACTCAGCCCCAGCTCCCGGGCGAACTTCTCGTTGACGGAGAGATAGACGAATCGGCCATCCTTGAACGACACCATGTGGGGCAGGTTCGCCAGGAGGAGTTCGCTCTCACGCTCTCTCTCGAGGATCTCGCGTTGAATGAGGGTCTGCACGAAGCTGTAGAGGAAGAGGCCCCACAGCAACGGTCGGAGGACCTCGAGATTGTCCCCGATGGGAGCAAGGATCCCCGTGACGTGGTTGTACCGGAGCGCATCGCTCAGATTCAGGAACACCGTCAGCACGATCAGCCCGCCGAGGACGACAAAGGAGTCGCGCCGCAGCCACTCGCCGCGCGCTACGAGCCAGAATGCCAGAGCGCACAGGGCGGCTGCCAGGGCAAGGAGCTCAACTGTTCCGATGAACGTCATATCTCCTTCCCCTCAGAAGACACGCCCAGCACCACGCCGCCAGGGAAAACGAACTGGCGGCGTAGCAGCAGTGCTCGACGGTGTTCCAGAAGACGGGCGTGCAGTAGTGCTCTGCCAGTGAAGCTGCCCAGCCCGTGAACAGCAGGTAGAACGCGCTCAGCAGCACCCGCCAGCGAGGAAGCTGCTCCAGCCGCCGGTGGTTGCTGAGTATGAATGCCGCCACACCCAGGCCGAGGAGGAACGCAAATAGCTCACTTTGAAACGGCACGAGGGGATTACTCATCGCAAGCCATCTTGTTTGTGAGGAATAAGTTACAGCACTCCTGGCTTCAGACGGAGATCAACTGCGGGCACACCTGGCTTCCCTGTGCAACTACCATGCCCGATGGCCGGGGCGAGTTGGTGCGGGCCAGTGGTCGGAGCATAGCAGTGCCCGCGTGGCAGGTCAAGGCGCGCGAGCCGACCCGTTGCCTCACTTCCTCGCCGGTCGGAGGCCTGCAATTGGGAGACAAACAACCGCCAGGTGGGAAGGGGAGCGACCCGTGGGCACGCCGGAGAGCCCCGCCCAACCGGGCGAACCCTTGCTTTTCGGGCCGGTAAATGGGCTTGCGCCAATGCGGGTGGGAGTATATACTCCTCGTGGTGCAGTCTGTTCAGTGTGATGCGGACGTTCCGAAAGGTCGGGTTTTTGAGGAGGGGGAAAGTGGGCAAAGTTGAGGACGCTTTGCGGGATCTTATTTACTACCATGGCAAGCGCGCTGCTTCGGAGGTCCTGGGTAACCTGCCCGACCAGGTCCGCGAGGCGCGCAACCAGCTGCGCGAGCTGCAGAGAGCGGTTGAGGAGATGGCAGCCGAGGTGAAGGAGCTCTCCGCCGCGCGGCGGCGCAACATGGCTGTTCCCCCTGCAGAGGAGGAAGAGGTCGAGAAGGCCCGGTTCGATAAGCGGACCTTGAAAGGGGTCCGTCGTCGGTTCGATCTGACTCAACAGGAACTGGCAGAGCTTCTCGAGGTCTCGCCTGTGACGGTCACTTCCTGGGAGACGGGCAAGTCCCGTCCTCGCAGATCCAATCTCGCACAGATCGTTACCCTGCGTTCGATGGACCAGAAGGCGGTCGACGAGGCGCTGAGCCGGGAACACCTGCCGGCCTCGTTGAGCCCGAC
>JASFTU010000216.1:0-5021 GCA_050050635.1 Candidatus Brocadiaceae bacterium | reverse complement strand
GGAGGACTTCGTCCTCTACAAGGACGAGCAGCCGGACGCTGAGGAGCATGAGATCGACGAGTACCTTGCGCGCTTCGACCTGGACTGAGGCCCGATGAAGATCGTTCAGCCGAACTGGCATCCGGATCGGCGGCAGCTCAGGGTGTTCGGGCTGGTGTGCCTGGCGGGATTCGCCCTCATCGGTGCGTGGATCTACACCAGGCACAGCTTCCTGGGCATCGGCATCGCGCCATCCGCCGCCTCCCGGGTGGCTCTCGCGTTGTGGGTCGTCGGGCTGGCGTGCGGCGTTCTTGGCGCGGTCGGGCCGGGCTGGTTGCGGCCGCTCTACGTGGGGCTTACGCTGGTCGCCCTTCCCATCGGGTACGCCGTGTCGCTCGTTCTGCTGGCGCTGCTCTACTACGGGTTGATTACGCCCGTGGGGCTTGTGTTCCGGCTCGTGGGCCGCGATCCCCTCGAGCGGGGGTTCGACGAGGAGGCGGACACGTACTGGGTCCGTCGTCAGGATACGGCGGACGTCACCAGGTACTTCCGGCAGTTCTGAGGCGGACGCATCCGGGTTGGCCTGTCAGGGGATGGGGCGGTCGGTGGGTGTCTCCCTGAGTGCGGCGAACTTCCGGAACCGGTAGCGGAGGAAGGCATCGCCGGGGCGGCGACGGATTGCCTGCCGGTAGCGGGCCAGGATCTGGCCCAGCAGGGGAGGGCGCGTGTACTTCGCCAGGCTGCGGACCCGTTCCTCGGCGGCGGCAAGGCGCTCCTCGTGATCGAGTTGTCCCGTAAAGGGCGCCCGCGCCTGCAGGCGCTCGTTGCGCGCCGCGACGTACCACTGGTCCAGTTTCGTGAAAACCATCTGCTCGGCGCATGCCTGGCGGGAGAAGGGTCGAGCGTCGGCCGGGCAGCGCACGTGGGCCGGCAGCGCCTTCATCACCTCTCCGAAGATGGTCCGGGCCGCCACGTAGTTCCCATCGAAGTTCAGGTGCACGTGCTCGTGCAGAAGCTGGTCACCCACGAGCCGATGCGGCGTCTGCTCCGCCTCCTCGAAGGCGGCCTCGACGTCGGCCAGGTACACTCCCTCTTCCTCGCGTCCGGTCGCCGCTTCCCGGATTATCCGGTTCAGGTGGCTGTCGGCGCGGAACCGGAGGGCGTCCAGGTCCCGCGCCCGCACGTAGTGCAGGTAAGACCGCTCGGAATCTCCCAGCCGTTCGAGGCACCGACCCAGGCGGAACTGGAGGTCCGCCCAGCGATCGTCGATGCCCGCCGCCGCCCGGTAGGCCTCGACAGCCCGACGGTGCTCGCCGGCCGACTCCAGTTCCACGCCCCGCCGGTAGGCGTCCTGCCAGGCCTTCTCTTCCCCTGATGTCAGGTGGGGGTCGTGTGTCGAGGCGAAGGGCGCGCAATCGCTCAGGTTCGTGGCGACGGTGCATACGATGACGCCCGCCCCCGCCTCCCGACCGGCCGCGATGATGTCCTCCAGGTTTCTCCTGAAGTGCCGGTAAGTCACATCCATCCGCGGGTCATGCGCCGGCACGCGCCTATCGCTGAACAGCTCCATGCCCGTCTTGCGGGCGACTTCCTCCTGGAACTCCGGCGGGGGCCTCTGCAGGATGTTCCGTATGAGCTGGCCCACCTTCGTCCTGCGCACCAGCAGACTGAGTCGGATCAGGCGCAGGGAGGGGGAGAAGCCGGCGAAGACGGTCCCCGGGCCGAACGGCCCGACGACTTCGTTGTTACCCATGTAGACCACAAACAGGTCCGGATCGCGCGCCGCTGCGCCCCGCGCGATGGGCAGGACGATGTGCGAGTTGACCGCCACTGCGGAGACGTTGACCACCTGGAAGGTCGTGCCGGGACAGGCGTCGCCGAGCATGCGCTCCAGCATCCGCCAGAACCCCAGGGACGGCTCGGGCCAGCCGAGAGCCGCCGAGCCGCCCAGAACGAAGATTCGGTACGTGGCGGCCGGCTTGCGCGGGCGGAACTTGATCGGCAGCGGCTGCGGGGGCTTGCGGAAGGGGAACACAATCCGGGTGAAATCGGGGTTGGCCCGGCAGTAGCCCGAGTCTCCCGCCGAAACGAACGGTTCCGGGTTGTGCCCGTAGCCGGCTACCCTCAGCGCGCCTTCGCAGAGGCCGAGGAACAGGAGGGGCGCCAGAACCGCAGCCAGGAGGCGGAAGAGCCACCTGCGCCCGCGCGAGATGTCGCTGCCCTGATCCTGGGGTTGCTTCCCCACGAGACGGCCCTCAAGAGGGGATCGTACCGCACGCCCGGCGCGGCGATTATAGGAAGCGGAGACCGTGACCACAACGACGCGGCACCGGTTGACAGGTCGGCAGGGGGCAATGTAGGATGGCCGCCGTCGGGCACCGGCGGGGGAAAGGGCAAGTACGCCATGATGTCCCACAAGTCAGATCGGGCCGAGCAGTTCCGGAAAGAGGCGCAGACGCGCCGTCCGGGCCTGCTGGCTGAGTTCTGGCACTTCCTCAAGCACAACAAGAAGTGGTGGCTCCTTCCCATCTTGCTGGCCATCCTGCTGGTCGGATTCCTTGCTGTCCTGGGCGGCACCGGCGTGGGCCCTTTCATCTACACGCTCTTCTGAGCGGCCGCGCCCTCCGCGAGTCGGGTGCCGTCCGGCTCTCGTGCATTCCTCGCTTCCCGTAATTGCGCGGCATCCCCCGGCGAACAGGAGGGGAGCGTTGCGGAACGGGGGGCGATACCTTACCATTCCGCGCGATTCACCGCCCCTGTGCTGCTGAGGTCGGTTGCACGACAGGTGTGGCGTCGAGAAGCGAGAGGGCAGGAGGGAGAGATGGAACGGGCTCCGTACCAGTTCGGCGGAGTGGTGCCGGACCTGGCGATGACGGCGGACCTCGGGCCGCCCCGCAGCGAATGCGGCGTCGGAGCGCTGATGCCGTGGGCCGGGAGGCTGTGGGCCGTCACCTACGTCTCCCACAAGGAGCGTTCCGGCACGGGAACCGGGCTCTACGAGATAGACGGCGACCTGCGCATGGTGAAGCGTCCGGAGAGCCACCCCGGCACCTACACGAACCGGTTCGTCCACTGGGAATCCAATCAGCTCGTCATCGGTCCGCACGTGATCGACGCCCACCGCAACGTGCGCACGGTCGAGGAGCTGTTCGACGTGCGCGTCTGCTCCACGTTCCGCCACCTGGGGGATCCCCGCAGGAAGGTATACATGCTGGGCATGGAAGGCGAGTTCATGGAGATGGACGTGGCCACGCTGAAGGTGAACCGGCTGGCCGACCTGACGGAGGTATTGGGCATATCCAGCCACGGACGGGCCCACTTCAAGGCGGGCCATTCGGCGTTCGGGCGGGTGGTTGTCGCCAACAACACCTACGACGAGGCGGACCTGAGGGGCGGCCCGTGCGAAGGACGGCTGGCCGAATGGCGCGGGGATGGGTGGAAGATCCTCGAGCGGACGGCTTTCGTGGAGGTGACGGGGCGGGGCGAGTTCAGCGGCACCATCTTCGCCACCGGCTGGGACCCGGCCTCGGCGATCCTGAAGGTGTACACGGACGCGGATGGGACGTGGCGGACCTACCGGTTGCCGAAGGCGAGCCACACCTACGACCACATGTGGCAGACCGAGTGGCCGCGCATCCGGGAGACGGAGCACGAGCGCCTGCTGATGGACTGCCACGGCATGTTCTACGAGCTGTCGCCCTGGGCGTACGGCAACCGCGTTTGGGGCGTGCGTCCCATCTCCACGCACCTGTGGGTGCTGGGGGACTTCTGCTCGTGGCGGGGCATGCTCGTTCTCGGCGCCGACAACGCCAGCCCCAGCCAGGGAAGCAACAGCCTGTGCGGCGAGCCGCAGTCCGGCCTGTGGCTGGGCAAGACCGATGACCTCTGGTCTCTCGGCAGGCCGGCCGGCTGGGGCGGCCCGTGGTGGGAGACGGAAGTCCGCGCGGGCGAACACTCCGACCCATACCTCATGACCGGCTTCGAGGGGAAGGTGCTGCACCTGAGCCAAAGCGGCGACGAGACGGTGACGTTCGGGGTCGAGGTTGACTTCCAGGGCACCGGTTCCTGGCATCGCTATGCTTCCCTGGAGGTCCCCGCCGGCGGCTACGTGCACCACGAGTTCCCGGGCGGCTTCAGCGCACACTGGGTCCGGCTGGCAGCGGACACGGACTGCACGGCGACCGCCCAGTTCTTCTACACGTGAGTGAACGGATGGGCGACGACCTCTACCCCCGCGTGCTCGGCTGCATGGTGGGTGGCGCGATCGGCGACGCCTTCGGCGGACCGATCGAGATGAAGGGTCCGGAGTACCTGGAAGAGCTGGCGGGGAAGCTGTGGATCGACGAGTTCCTCCACTACGGCCCGGACCACGGCGTGCATCCGCTGGGCGTCTGGCAGCCGTCGCCTCCCCGTGGCACGGGCACCGACGACCTGCGCAACAATCAGGCCTTCGTCGAGTGCGTCGTGCGCAACAGCGGCTTCATCAACTCGCAGCTTCTGGCGATCGAGTACATCGAGCGCTTCCGCGAGCCCGAGCGGTTCTACCCGAGCCACCACAACCTCGCGCGGCAGTACCTGCGGGGGAAGTACCTCCGCTCCTGTGCTCACCTGGGGATGCAGGAGCTGCCGGACGGGCGGGAAGGCCGGGTGGTGCGCGCCCGGGGCAACGGCTTCCCTACGCTGGGCGGCCTGATATCACTTGCGCCCTCCGGGCTGCTCTATCGGGATGAGCCTGAGCGTGCGTATCGGAAGGCGTTCGAGCTGGGTTTCCTGGACGTCGGCTACGCGCGGGATGCGACCGCCATGATGGCGGCCATGGTCAGCGCCGCGCTCGGAGGCCAGGTCGACGCCCGGGGGATGGTCGAGGTCGGCATGTGCACGGACCCGTTCGGTTACGGGGAGCGACGCGTCATGGTGCGCCGGATCCGGCGCTTCCTGGAGATCGCCGGCGAGGCCCGTGACGATGAGGACCTGATCGGGCGGCTCTCCCCGGAGGTGGCGCACCTGCACCTGTTCGATCCCGTCGACGTGCTCGGGACGCC
>JASFTU010000215.1:0-5021 GCA_050050635.1 Candidatus Brocadiaceae bacterium | reverse complement strand
GCTGGACGCGGACCAGGAGGTGATCCGCCCCGCCATCCTGTGGAACGATCAGCGCACGGCGGCCGAGTGTGACGAGATCACCCAGAAGGTGGGACGCCAGCGGCTGCTGGAGCTGGTGTGCAATCCCGCCCTCACCGGCTTCACCGCCCCGAAGATCCTCTGGGTGCGCAACAACGAACCGGCGAACTACGAGAAGTGCCGGAAGGTTCTCCTGCCCAAGGACTACGTGCGGTTCCGCCTGAGCGGCACCTACGCCACCGAGGTCAGCGACGCCAGCGGTATGCTGCTGCTGGACATCCGGAAGCGGGACTGGTGCGACGAGGTGCTGCAGAAGCTGGAGATCGACCGGGAACTCCTGGCCGACTGCTACGAGTCGCCGGAAGTCAGCGCGGAGGTCTGCCCCTCCGTCGCCGAACAGCTCGGCCTGGCGCCGGGCACTCCGATAGTCGGGGGCGGAGGCGACCAGGCCGCCGGCGCCGTCGGCAACGGCATAGTGCGGAGCGGCATCATCAGCGCCACCATCGGAACCAGCGGCGTGGTCTTCGCCTTCAGCGACCGGGTCGCCACGGACCCGGAGGGCCGCCTGCACACGTTCTGCCACGCCGTCCCCGGCAAGTGGCACCTGATGGGCGTGGTGCTCAGCGCGGGCGGATCGTTCCAGTGGTACCGCAATCAGATGGCCGAACTGGAGAGGCGCCAGGCGGAGGAAGAGGGAGTGGACCCCTACGAGGTGCTGACCCGCATGGCCGCCGAGGCCGTGCCGGGCGTGGAGGGATTGCTTTTTCTGCCCTACCTGACCGGCGAGCGCACGCCGCACGCCGATCCCAACGCCCGGGGTGCACTGGTCGGTCTGACGCCCCGTCACGGCAAGAGCGAGATCATCCGCGCCATCCTGGAGGGCATCACTTACGCCATGAAGGACTCGCTGGAAATCATGCGCGGGCTGGGGATCGAGGTCAGCCAGATCCGGCTCTCCGGCGGAGGCGCACGAAGCCAGTTCTGGCGCCAGCTCCAGGCCGACATCTACGACAACCCCGTCTGCACGATCAACGCCAGCGAGGGACCGGCCTATGGGGTGGCCCTGCTGGCGGGCGTCGGTACCGGCGTGTGGGACAGCGTCCCCGAGGCGTGCACGCAGGCGATCAACCTGACCAGCCGATACGAGGTCAACGAGGAGGACGCCCGAATCTACAGGCGATTCTACCCCCTGTTCCAGTCCCTCTACGCGTCGCTCAAAGGCGACTTTGCCTCAATGACGGCGACCGTCGCGGACGTCTACGAATAGCGGGAAGCGGGCCGGGAGAGCCGTGGCGTTTTTGGGGTTGACAAACGCCTCACCGCCTCTATAATATCGCGTTTCCTTCGCGGGGACGGCCGGTGTGCCTCCCCATCGGCCTGGCGCGCATTACCACGCGCCAGCGGTCGAATCCTGATTCAACCAATCAACGGCCTCGCCCTGCGGAGCGTGCATGGCCGCCGCCTGTCGTCGCGGTGTGGATCGGGAGCGAAGGCCGTGTTTCGGGTTGAATCCGTTGTCTCATGCAGAGGAGGTCGTAGGTCGTATGGCGCGAAGCACCAGTATGAAGATGTCCAGGAGGCAGCGCCTTGCGGAGCGCCTGGAAGTGATCAGACGTCGGCACAAGGAGCTGATCCTGCAGCCGCGCGAGGCGATCGCGACGGATCTTGCTCACGAATTCGGAATGCCGCTCGACGAGTTGAGCGAAGCCGACGAATTGGAGCTGGTCGAGGCGGCGGAAACCGGACGGCTCTAACCCCTCTCTTGCCCGGCCCGTTCGGCCACCTGACAAAGCCGGGCCACCAGGTTCCCCACCCAGGCCTCTTCGTCCCCGGCGCGCAGAGACGCGGTCTTCAGCTCGTAATCCGCCTCCGACAGGACGGTGAGCTGTTCGGCAAACCAGTCCTCCGAGAGCCGATCCACCACCTGCGCCCCACGCCGCACGGCGAACGGGGGGATACCGATCCTCCCCGCCATCTGGTTCTGGGACGCTCCGTCCGCGCGCAGGCGCTTGATCTGCCATAGCTGGCGGACCTGCCGAGCGAGAACGGCGATGATCGCCTCCGGCGCCTCACCTCGCAGCAGCAACTGATTGCAGAGCCTCATGGCCTCCGCCCTTTTGCCCCGGCTGATGGCGTCCCCCAGATCGAATATGGAGCGCGATCGGGAGCCGGCCCCCACCGCGTCAACGGCCTGGCGGGTAATGGTGTCCTCCGGCTGGCAGTAAGTGACCAGCTTGTCCAGTTCGCTTCGGAGGGTCATCAGGTCGGCGCCGACCGACCGGACCAGGTCCGAGGCCGCCTGCGGGGTGATCCTTGCCCCCATCTGCCGGGCCTGCTCGCGCAGCCAGGACTCGGCCTGCCGCCAGGTCACTCTGCCGCATTCCACCACCAACCCGTGTTCCTCCAGAGCTTTGGCCGCCCTGGTGCGGCCGTCGAGGGCGCCCAACAGAAGCACCAGGCAGCCGGTCGGGCTCGGCCGCTCCAGGTACCGCACAAGGCGATCGGCATTGTCTTTCAGGAACTCATCGCCGTTCTCGACCACGACGACACGCCGCCCCTCCAGCCCCATGAAGGGCGCAGTGCGCAATTCGTCGAAGACGGCGCTTGGCTCGGGCACCTCTTCCAGCCGGGTCAGCACGCCGCCGGGGTGGTCCGGGGGAGCTGCCACGGACTCGATCAAGCGCAGGCTGAGAGCCCGGAGCGTGTCGTTCTTGCCCACCAGCGCATAGGCCGGCTGCACCGGCAACGTCCGGGCCTTCTCCTCCAGCTCCAATGCGCTGATCGCGGGCACGTGTGCACCTCCAGCACTGCCTGTCGCCACGAGAGTTTAGGCGCGGGGCGGCACGCTTGCAAGCGCTGCCGGTGCGGGGACGCGGCACGCCCGGCCTCCTTGCCCGGAAGCGCTTTTTGCCTATAATGTGCCGCCTGACGAGCGACCGCCGTGGCGGACGCAGGATTACCGCGCTCCCTCCCGCAGGGAGACGACAGGATGCCGCTTCTACAGACATTGAGCAGGGAGCAGTTGCTCGCCCGACAGCGCGAACTCCGTACCACCTACGCCGACCTGGAATCCCGTCACCTTTCGCTGGACATGACGCGGGGTCGCCCCTGCCCGGAGCAACTGGACCTGTCGGCGGGGCTCTCGGAGTGTGTCGGCCCCGACAGCTACGCCGCGGCGGATGGCAACGATTGCCGCAACTACGGGGACCTGAAGGGACTGCCGGAAGCGCGGGAACTGCTCGCGGGGTACCTCCGCGTGGCGCCGGATGAGATCATCGTGGCGGACAACTCCAGCCTGCGACTGATCCATGACACCATCGCCCGCTGCATCACCCACGGTCCACCGGGCGGGGAGGAGCGCTGGAGCGATCTGCCGGTCGCGCGATTCCTCTGCCCGTGTCCGGGCTACGATCGCCACTTCGCCGTCCTCGAGCACTTCGGCGTGGAGATGATCCCGGTCCCGATGCGGGAGGACGGCCCGGACATGGACGCCGTGGAGGAGCGGGCGCGTATGGACGAGCTCGTGCGGGGCATCATCTGCGTGCCGAGGTACAGCAACCCGACCGGGGTGACCTACTCGGCCGAAACCGTCGAGAGGCTGGCCCACATGAGCGCGCTACCGGAGTTCCGCATCTTCTGGGACAACGCGTACGCCGTCCACCACCTGACCGACGCGCCGCCGGAGCTCAGGAGCATAACCGACGCCTGCAGGGCCGCCGGGTGTCCGGACCGGCCGATACTGTTCGGCTCCACTTCGAAGGTCACGTTCGCCGGGGCCGGCGTCGCCATGATCGCCTCCAGTCGGCGCAACCTGGAGCAGATCGCCGGCCACCTCCGGGTGCAGACCATAGGCCCCAACAAGCTGAACCAGTTGCGGCACGTCCGGTTTTTGCGGAACATGGAGGGAATAGAGGCGCACATGCGGAAGCACGCCGCCATCCTGCGGCCGAAGTTCGCGGCGGTCCAACGAACGCTGCATGAGCACCTCGCCGGAAAGGGCGTCGCCGAATGGACGGACCCGGACGGCGGCTACTTCGTCAGCTTCGACACGGTGGACGGCTGCGCCGCGGAAGTCGTCCGGATGGCCGGAGCGGCGGGAGTCCGGCTGACCCGCGCCGGGGCGACTTTCCCGTACGGTGACGATCCGCGCGACCGCAACATACGCATCGCTCCCACGCTTCCGTCGGCCCCCGAGGTGGAGCAGGCGATGGAGGTGCTGGCCACCTGCGCCGAACTGGCCGCCGTCGAGAAGCTGCTGGAACACTGAACCCGCCCGGAGAGGGCAACGAAGGAACCCGAGCCGGAGGAGTGGAGACACCATGGAACTGCCAACGCCGGAACGACTGCGGAAGCTGCCCCCTTACCTGTTCGCCGACCTGCGCCGCAAGATCGCCGCCGCGCGGGAGAGGGGCGTGGACGTCATCTCGCTGGGGATCGGCGATCCCGACATACCCACGCCCGATCCCATCGTGGAGGAGCTGTGCCGGGCCGTCCGCGACCCGGCCGACCCCGACCGGCACCGCTACGGCTGCGACCAGCCGGTGGAGGAGCTGCCGGAGGCGTTCAGGGAATTCTACCGGCACAGGTTCGGGGTGAGCCTGGCCGCCGACCAGCTCGTCACGACCATGGGGGCCAAGGACGCCATCGCGAAGTTCGCCATGGCGACGCTCAACTCCGGCGACCTGGCCATCGCGCCGTGCCCGGGCTACCCCACCTACAACATCGGCCACGTCTTCGCCGGCGCCGTGACGCATCAGGCCCCCCTGCTGGCCGAGAACGACTTCCTGGTGGACTTCGACGCCATCCCGCGGGAGGTGCGCCGGCTGGCGAAGCTGATGTGGCTCAACTACCCGAACAATCCCACCACCGCGGTGGCAGACCTGGAGTTCTTCGAGCGGGCCGTGGAGTTCGGGAGGCGCAACGACATCCTCATCGCCCACGACAACGCGTACTGCGAGAACGCCTACGACGGCTACGAACCGCCCAGCATCCTCCAGGTTGAG
>JASFTU010000214.1:0-5032 GCA_050050635.1 Candidatus Brocadiaceae bacterium | reverse complement strand
AGAATGTCGTGCAGGTCGCGCCTGCCCTCGAGGGCCTCGCGCACCTCGGAGGCGATCGGGTCGTGCACTTCACCGCGCGCCCAGCCGGGCGCATCCTCCTCGTTCCGAAGGTGTGCCGTGAACGGCTCGAACCCGAGCCGCTCGTACGTGGTCCAGGGCAGGCACCCCATCCACTGTGCCAGGTACGGCAGGTCGTGCGGCGCGCCGGGGGCGACGACGGCCGCGTAGTCCCGCTCCGCCGCCCAGCGAACCGACTCCCTGGCCAGTGCCGTGCCGATGCCGCGGCCGAAGTAACGGGAATCGGGCTGGTCGCTCTCGCCCGTCTCAAGCGTCCGTCCCACGTGCATGCAGGCATGGCACCAGGCAGGACCCTCCACTCCGAGATCGGCCTTGAGCGGACCCCAGGCGCCGAAGGTGCGCTCGCCCGCGTTCCACCAGCCGTTCCACTCGGGCCAGTACTCATTGGTTCCGCCCGGTGCCTCCACCCTGTAGCAATGGAGCATGCCGACCGAGCGGCCGGCCTCCCAGGCGGCCATGCCGATGGTCTCCTGCAGGTCGAAGAGCTCCTCAATCTCGGCGGGGTCCTCCGGCCAGCACCGGAGCAGAATGCGGTCCAGCTCGTCGCGGAGTATGGGGCGCACCTCGATCGGCGTGCCGTCTGGCGCCCTCGGTGGGGTTGGCATCCCTGTGTTCCTTCCGGTCAGTGATGCGAAATATGTTGTGAAGCGCGCCAGAGGGTCTCGCCCCCGGCGTTCTTCATCGCGAAGTCGCCTCCGCCGCCGGGGCCCATTCCGATGGCCAGGCGCTCCTTCTTCTCACGGTCGTAGAAGGCCAGGCCGGCGCCGCCCCCGTCCTTGCTCACGCCGACGGTGAACCTGGGGTGGCCTGCGCCGTCGTAGAGGTCGATGTGGTTGGTCTCGGTCCAGCCCCCGAGGGCAAGCTGGGTCTTCCCGTCCGGCTGCTGGATGACCAGGCCGAACTGGCCCTCCGGCAAGCCGCCGACGACCATGCGGCGCTTGCCCTGGCGGTCGTGCACGAGCAGGCCCGCCATGTCGGGCGCGGCGCCGAGACGCGCCACCTCCCGCCCCTGCTGGTCGACCACGACGAAGGCCGTGGCTTCCAGAACCTGGCCGGCGGGGCTCGCCTGCGCGTCCCTGACGATGCCGCCGAAGAGCACCTGGGCGGTCAGGCCGCCTGCGAAGGCGGCCACGGCAATGACTGCGAACGTCACGATCCGGTTCCGTCTCATCACATCCTCCAGTCTCTGGGGTACACTCACTGCTCTGCCGTCTGGTCGGCTGCGGCTCCGCCCTCGGGCGGCGCGCCGAACGCATCGCGGGCCAGAACCCAGCAGTCGAACCCGAGGCCGACCGGCGTCTGCAGTCCCTCGACCTCAAACGTGTGCACGCCCGGCGAGAGCCTGACCTGGCCGAGGTGTGCCCATCCCACGGGCATCCACTCGCCGACGAACATGACCTCGTGACTGCTGGCCACGCCGGGCGCCGAGGTGCGCCACTCGCCGCCGTCCCAGCGCCACCGGAACGAGCCCCCCTTCCAGTAGCCGCGCCCCCAAAGGGCGTAGGCGCCCGCCTGGTCGGTCTCCACGCGATAGCTCATCGGGTCCAGGTCGGTCTTCCGGGCCTTCAGGACCCACGTGCCGTTGGAGAGCAGCCGCTGGTGGGCCGCGTCGGACGGCGCGAAGTTGTCCCTCGGCGGTTCCAGCTTTTCGAGCGCGTCCTCGGCTTCCCACCAGATGAAGCCCGGCCCCGATTCCTGCGCTCCCGGCATGGGGCGCACGTGGCGTACGGGCAGCGCGCCAGGCGCGAGGGCCTCACCGCGCTTGAGCAACTCTATCCTGTCGACGTAGGTCCTGTGGGCGATGTCCCAACCCTCCGTCGCGCGCAGCCAGACCCAGGAGGTCCCGGCGAAACCGTCGGCCGGCGCCATCCCGTACTCCTCGGCCTTGCGCAGGACTCCCCGCGCGGGGTGCCACCGGTCGTCGGCGATCAGCCGTCCGTCCTCGCCGCCACCGTCCAGGTCGGCCTGCAGTATGCCGATCGGGCGTCCGGCCTGCACGGTATGCACCCAGATCTCGAGTCGCAGGTTCCCGTTGAAGTTGTCCGTCCGGTACCAGAGCCTGGCCTCAGTCTGGCCCGGCGCCAGATCCCCGATCCGGAGCGCCGGCCCGTTGCGGAACCGAACGTTCGGGGCGCCCCACTCGTTCACCACCCGGGCGCTGAAGTAGCCGGACACCGCCTGCGTGGGGTCGCCTGTCTTCTCGGCGTCCACCTCCTCGACAACCGTGCCGTTCTGGGTTATCTCCGGCGACCAGTACTCGTCCAGCAGCACAAGCCTCGGCCGATCCGCACGGACGGGACCCGCGCAGAAAGCCAACGAAACCAGAACTACCGCAAGACTCGAAATGAGAGCCTTCAGCGCCATCGCTATCCCTCTTCGCTATAGAGCACCTCGTCGGCGAACGCAGGCTGTTACTCGGACCCCTTCGTGACACCCATGGTCCAGGAGGAGCGCCAGATCACCTCGCCCTCATGGTCGTGCAAGGTGAAGTCGCCGCCGCCGTACGGACCGACCCCGGCGCCGAGGCGTTGCACACCGTTCGCGTTAACCATGGACAGCCCGCAGCCCGAGTTACCTGCGCCCAGCCCGACCCGCTTGACGCCCTCGGCGTCGAAGGTGCGTATCCCGCTGACGTCGTCGTCCCAGTGGGCGACTGCGGTACGCATACGCCCCTCCGCGTCGTACGCGTTCACGCCATAGCCGGCCGGCTCGGCCAGGGCGCCGACCTCCACGCGGGCCCTGCCGTCAGCATCCAACACCGTCAGCGCCGCGGCCCCTTCGGTCGGCAGGCCGAGTCGCGCCCATTCCCTGCCCTGCGCGTCCACCAGCACGAAGGCCTCCGCGCGCACGACATTCCGTGCGTCTGCCGCCTGTGCGTCCCCGATGATGCCTCCGAGAAACGCCTCGGCGGCCAGCCCGCCAAGGAAAGCCCCCACACCGATGACTGCAAACGTCGCAATTGCATTCCGTTTCACTGCGCCCTCCCACACCTGCAGGTCACACGAGTGGATGCGCTGCAACGGCGTCAGTCCTCGCGGATCTGCCGCGAGGCACGCCAGATACTCTTGCCCTCTCCGTCGTGGAGCGTGAAGTCGCCGCCGCCTCGCGCGCCGACGCCGATGCCGACCCGCTGCACACCCAGCTCGTTTTTCAGGGTGAAGCCGCAGCCGCCTTCGTCGGCACCCATGCCGATGCGCAGCTCTCCGTTCCAGTCCCACACGCCGAGCCCGGAGCCTTTGCCGTCGGCACGGGCGCCGCAGACAAAGCGCTCAATCCCCTCGCCGTCCCTGCAGAACAGGCCCCAATACCCCTCATCGCCCTCGCCGTTGCCCAGGGCGATGCGCGGGCGGCCCTCGGCGTCCTTGAGCACCAGGGTGGGGCCCGCAGCAGTGGCTGCGAACTCGCCTATCTCCCGTCCCTGGGCGTCCACGAGCACGATCGCGCTGGCCCGAATCTCCCGGGCAGCACCCTCTCCGGCGTGAGCCGTCCGGCCCGTTACAGCCTGTGCAAGCAGACCTCCGACGACACCACCGACCAGAACCGCACCGACCAGCATCCAGTTTCTCCCGCCAATCATCGGCCTCCCTCCTCGATCAGAGACATCCACCACCTGCTCAGGCTATGCGCGCCGCCTCAGCACTTCGTCAGCACCCGTTCGGTCGCCGTGTGCCGGCGCCGCTCGTACTCGTTCCTTGGCGCACGCCGCAGCATCCGCGCGCAGGCGGGCGCCGCGTGGCGCATCTCCTCGACGGCCGCCGGCGCGTCCATCTCCGGCGCCCAACCAACCGTTACTGACCCGGCCAGCAGAGCTTCCGGAATGCCGGCAGTGCTCTCTCCTCCTGCGCCGGGCCCATCGGCGGTACGAATGAGCTGAGCAGGCTCAGGGCGGACCGCATGAGAAGGCGCAGCAAGAGCCCCGCCACAGAGCATCCGGGCAGCTCCCCGGGTCCGACAAGCGGACGGTAGACCGTCGCGTAGCCTTGCCGCCTGACGGACAGCAGTCCCCTGCGACGCAGGTCCACCAGAGTCGCCTGCACCCGCCAGTGGACGAGGGGCTTCCTGCCGGCCAGCCGCTCCGTGACCTGCCGGGCGCTGGCTTCTCCCAGCTCCGACAGGCACTCGATCACCCGCACTTCCCGCCGATTCATCCTCCGTGTCCCCATCGCGTCCATTCGTCCCTCCTCGGCTGGCCGCCGACCGGGCCGGCCTATCATCGCCTCCCCGCCCGGCCGGTTCTCCTACCTACCGGACGGGAGAACTCCGACGTGTGGCCCTCGGCGCTGGTGGCCGTCGCCGTGATCAGGTCCGGCTCCTCCACGGCGACGGGGAGGATCACCTCGAAGGCCGCCTCGCCGTCGGCGTCCGTGGTCACCGTAGTTGATCCGACGTACCTCTGCCCTTCGCCGTAGCCGGAGGGGTCGACCTCCTCGTTGGCGAAGAACTCTATGGTGAACCCCGCGTTCGGCGTGCTGTTGAGCGTACCTGCGATCTTCGTCGAGGCGCCGTCGCTCGACGCTGCGCTGAGCACGGGGTAGTTCTGCAGGTCGTTGGCGCCTTCGTCGGCATCGCCTTCGTCGTTGGGGGTGGGTCCGTCCTCCTCCAGCTCGACTCCGAGCCCGGAGTTGGCGTATATGCTGTTGCGGCTCAGCCGCCACCGCGAGTCGGAGATGATACGCAGGCCGTCGCCCTCGTTCCAGGCGACCGTGTTGGCGGTGAAGCTGCCCGACCCGGCGGGAACCGCGACGCCGCCGCCGGTCTTGCCCGCGCTGTTGTGGGTGATGGAGTTGGAGGCCACGTCGAGGTTTGTTCCCTGAATCATGAGGCCCCCTCCCCACTGGTCGGTGTGGTTCCGGTAGATGGTGTTCCCGGCGATGCGGATGTGACCGCGGCTGCTCCCTGCTACGTAGATACCGCCGCCCATCCAGTAGGCCGAGTTTCGGGCGATGTAGTTGCC